>JADKKK010000005.1:300000-501501 GCA_016720545.1 Myxococcales bacterium | reverse complement strand
CGCGTAGCGGCACCGGCGGTGGAGTGGTTGTCGTCAGTACCACTTGGAGACCCGGCACCGCCTTGCAGACCTCGTCCACAAGTTTCAGGAAACGGTCGTAGAGCTGTGGGCTCATCTCGCGCTCCCGCGGGCAGTCGAAGATCAAGAGTCCCGGATGTGCGCCGCCACCGTCGACGCCATCGGCCGCACACGCGAGGTCGCCGAGGAGGATCTCGAGCACCGTGTAGGCATCGCCGTCGGCACGGAGCATGTGGAACGGCCGCTTCTCGTCTGCCGGCACGTAGCGCCCGAGCGCGCCGAAGATCTCGGCGAGCTTGGCAAAGCGCACGTTCACCGCCCGTTCACGGTCGGAGATCTGCAGTTGCGCTGAGATCTTCGCGCCCTTTGCGCTTTCGGAGCTTCTTTTCGAGATCGCTCACCTTCGAGCGCGTGGTCCGCAGCTTCCGGTCTCCGGTGCCTTTCGGTTTCTCTTGCCACTCGGTGAGCGTCTTCCGAACCGAGTCACCTTCGCCGAGCTGGCGTTGCCGGCCTCCGACGGCACTGTTCAGCACGGTCTTGCGATCGGTCTTCTGCTGCTGCGCCTTCGTGAGAACCTCAAGAGCCGCCGCTTCCCGCTCGTAGTTGGCCTTTTCGCCCGCCTCTCGTTCCTCAAGGTCCTCGACGGACCTCTTGAGCACGCCGACCTCCTTCTGCGCCGAGAGACTGACCGTGCTGCGCTGCTGTTGAACGTAGCTGCACTCGCTGTACGAGATCGCGCCGTATTGGCAGCTCCCGACCAACTGGAGGAGCTTGTCGCGACGCTCACGGGCCTCCCTCAGCGCACTGTCGTCTTTGTTCTTCAGGTCCAGTGCCTCGTCCCATCGGGCCTTGGCGAGGTCCGTGCTGCGGCGTTGGGCCCTGATATCGGCGGCCGTGGTCGATGAGCGCGCGGTCAAGGGCGTCGATGGCGGTGCGGCCATCCTCAATCTCTCGCTCGATCCGTTTCGCCGTCTCCGAGACCACCTTCTCCACCGACGGCGCGAAGAGGTCATCGGTGACGATGTCGAGCGACGGGCTCACCTTCGCCCAAAGGCGAAGCTGCGTCTCGACGATGGCGCGCGTGTTCGTGCCCCGTTGCTCCTCGCCCCAGCGCTTCGCGGGCACCCGTCAGCTCGTTGTTGACGCTCGCGATCGCGGTCTCGGCATTCGCCTCCGCATCGCTGAGCAGGCCGAGAACCAACCGCGTGAGCGCGGGCGGGTCCTTCACCTTGCGGCGCAGGCCGGTCCCATCGTCGTTGCGCCACTCGAAGTACTGGCGCAAGCCCAACGCCTGATCGCGAGCGAGCCAGCACAGCACATGACTCCACTCGACGGGCTGGCCGGTGACGGGCAGCGCGCGTGTCGTCATGTGTTGCAGACACGCGTGCTCCCAAGCGTCTCAAGGTAGGTCGAGAAGTCGATGGCCTGGGCCTCTCGCATCGGCTTCCGAAGAGCCGCTCGACTGTAGCGTCCTTGAGCGCGATAACTCTGCGAGCCGAAGAACGAAAGACGGCGAAGCGCTCGGAGCCAGTGATCACTTCGGCGGCGATGCCCCGCTGCCGTAGTGGTCGGCGAGGTGGTTGCGCATCGTCTTCCGCGGCCCCGTCGTCGCCCAGCACGGCGCGGATCATGAGAGAGAACGTGCTCTTGCCGACGCCGTGGCCCGCGCGCTGCACTTCGCTCCCGCCGTCTGCGGCAGCAAGCTCCTCGGCCCACACAATGTTGAGCCCAGCGTGCAGCGAAACGTCGCGGATGAACGTGAGCGGAAAGCGTGACTCGATGATTGCGAGACGTTCGACGCGAAGACGCGGGGCTTCTTCGTTCATGATCGCTTCGCTTTCCCGGTCGGCACTTTCTCGACGGCGGGCGTCGTCGAAGCACCTGCATCAGCTTGTTCAAGACCGGCCTGCATCACGCTGGCGAGTCTGGTGAGCGTCGGTGTCTGCGGGAGCCAGTTCGGGATGGTGCTGCCTGCACGCAGCCGCACGGTGCCGGTTCCGTCGCGCGTGATGATCTTCTCGTTCTCGAGCGCCTGGAGCAGCTTGGTCGCCTGGCTAGCGCCCTGCGCGAGAAGCGGGTCAGTGCCGCGGACTCGCTCGAAAGCAAGTGCATGCGCCCTGGAGCCCCGTGGCCGCGTGCCGCGTCCTCCAGCCACAGGAGCGCTCGGGGAGAGCGCGGCTGGGATGCCTGCCTCGCCGCTCCGGCGGATCAGCGTGAACAGCAGCCCCGTGCGGAGGGCCTCCGCGTAGTTCGTGGCGTGCCCTCAGCCGGCAAATACGCCATGGCTCGCGCCGGCGTGAGGCGGGCAGCGGATCGAGCGGCGTTCGGTATGGCTTGCCCGTCTGCGTGGCCTTCGCGAGCGCGTCGTACGTCTCGAGGATGACGCGCTTGGTGCGGTACTCGCCGTGAACCTTCTCGTCGTTTTTACGGACGATTGGGAAGGTCTCCATGACGTAGTCGGCGTCGTCGCGAGCGAAGCCGTAGAGGTGGAAGAATGCCGCGTCGAGCTCGCAGCGAAGCTGGAAGCGGCGTTCACTATCCCAGCGGAACGGCGTGCCTTCGTAGCCGACGTCGCGGCGAACGGTTCCAGGTCCCACGCGGTGTAGGTCAGCTCGAGCACACGAGAAGTGAGCCACTCTCTGAGCGGCATTCCTCGTGACCATAGGGTGTCAGACTGGTAGCGCGCGGGCGCGAACACCGGGAGCTGCTCGACGATGAAGCCGCTCATGTGCGTGCCGCCGGTCTTCTGCCTCGCGATGAAGTCGAACGGGAACGAGCCAACGGACGCGACGAATGCAGTGAACAGCGCCAGGAATTCGTCCGGCACGAACATCACCTTCGCCGTATCGGGTACCGCCAGCGAAGGGACGACAGCCGCGATGAACGTTCGCTCGTCAGTGGACCGTGCGATGTCGCGCCACGCAAAGACCCACGAATGGAGCCAGCCGACGCCAAAGCGAGCGAGCGCGTCGTCAGCAGGGTACCAATGGCGCGTCTGAGTGAAGGTGCCCGGGTCGAGTCGTTCCGCGTCGTTCAGGGATCGCTCGCGCCCTGCCTCGCTCGTTGCCCACCGGTGCTCGTAGTGATGGAAGTATTTCCCTTCGTAGAGCGGCAGCCGCCCGTCACCGGGAGCATCGAGGAAGTTGCCCGAGTCATCGGCGCTGTTCAGAAGCCTCCGCAGCGTCAGGTTCCATCCCGACGCGGTCATCACTGGAACCTTGCGATAGACCGCCTTGGTGATCTCGGCGTCCCTACGACTGCGGAAGATGGGGCACGTCTTGGTCGTCGGATTCAGAAGGGCGATGTCCTCAGCAGACAACGTGAATCGCCGGTCCGCGTCCTTGACGTGGTCGACGCGCGTCGCGAAGAAGACGAACTCGGCCTCGGTGCTCGGCGGGCGCTTACCTGCGAGCGTGAGGATGCCGAACTTGAACGAGCGATGGACAGCGCCGAAGATTCCTTCGCGGTTCTCGAAGTCGAAGAACGACACGAGCTGGCGCTTCTCGATGACGTCTTGGAAGAACAGCTTGGTCGAGTCGTCGGAGACGATGCCCGAGGGGAGAATCTGGCCCACCCGACCACGCTTGCTGACGAGCGACCGCGCCGCCTCGGCGAAAAGAGCAAACAGGTTGACGCGCCCGACTCCGCAAAGGGGGTAGCGAACACCGGAGCGCACAAACGCGTTCGTCCCGTCGACCTCGCGGAGTCCGGCTCGATACGCAGCGAAGAGCGCCGGGGCATCGCCTTCGAGCTTTGCGATGAGCTTTTTGCGCGCCGCTGCCGTAGACGCCTGAACGATGTCGGGACGCGGGCCCGCAAAGAACTCCTCCTCGCGGAACAACAGAGAGCTCCCACGGCGGGTTGCCGAGGACGACGTCGAAGCCGCCCTTGGCGAAGACCTGCGGGAACTGCAGATGCCAGTGGAAGAAGCGGTACTGGTCTGCGTGCTCGCCGACGATCTTCGTCGTGAGCGCGGGCGCATTTCCTTGTCCGTCCCGAAGTTGTCGCCACAGCTCGTTCGTCGGCGCGACGTCGGTCAACTCGCCGGGCTGCTTCGGCCACGCGAACGCGGCGCACCAAGCGTCGGCCACGAACTTCTGGTGGCGGTACTCGGGCGAACCAAGGATGCCGTCCCACCGCGCCTCCTTCTTCGAGGGCCTCCTGGCGTTCGCGTCGCTCGCCGCATCGAGCTCGGTGACCGCGCGCCTGACTGCCTGCGCCTCCGTGTCGGACGGCTTGGCCCACAGCGTCGAGCGAACGCTGGCCCTCCGCCGCCTTCTTGTTGCGCTTCTTGAGCGCGCTCGCCGTCTTCTTGTCATCCCCCTCGATAGGCTCCCACGCCGCGTCCGGAATGCCCTTCTCCATCAGCTCGGGCGTCGTGCCGAGAAGCGCGTTGCCGTGCTGGATGTGCGAGTCGAGGAACGTGAGCGGGAGGCCCGGTTCGACGGCCTCCATCCACAGGCTCACCTTGCAGAGCTCGACCGCCATCGGGTTCAGGTCGACGCCGAAGATGCAGCGGCCGACGACCTGCCGGAGCGCGTGCCGGTACTCGGCGGCCGAGGGCGTGCCGTTCGCCTGAGGCGCGCGACGTGCGCGGCGAGCCGGCGCGCGGCGGCGAGCAGGAAGTGCCCCGAGCCGCAGGCCGGATCGACGATCGACAGGCCGAGCAGCGCCTCGACGGCATTGCCCGGGTTCTTCGCGATGGTGTCGGCGATGACCGGCTCGAGCGCGCTGTCGAGCAGCACCTGCACGAGGCTGTCGGGCGTGTAGTAGCTGCCCGTCGTCTTGCGCGCGTTGCCCTTGGTCTCGCCGCCGGTCGCGAACGCGAACTGGCGACCGTCCTTGGTGATCTGCGGGACCAGCTCGAGGAGGCTCTCGTAGACGCTGCCCAGCTCCTCGGGCCCCATGTCGCGCCAGTTCACGCGCGAGAGGCTGCCGTCCTCGCGGAGCCAGGCGAGCTTGAACACGGCCAGCAGCAGCGCGCGGTTCTCGAGCTTCGCGCCGTCGAGCGCCGCACACTGGTTGGCCGCGAAGATGCCGGCGAGCGCCGGGAGCCCCGGAACACGATCTTGGTCGCGTCCCAGAGGTCCGAGAAGGTCGTGGGCGCTGCGCTTGACCGAGCGCTCGCGCAGGCGGCGGAGGCCGTAGCCCTTGGCGTAGAGCGCCTTGGCCGCGTCGCTCGGGCCGTCGGGATGAAGGAGCCCGCGCTCCTCGACCGTGAGCAGGAAGATGAGCCTGTAGACGAGGCGCAGGAGCTGGTTGAAGTAGTCCTTCGTCGAGAGCGCACCGCTCTGCAGCTCGGCGCGCAGCTCTCCGTTCTCCGAGTGAGAGAGGAACCCCTGGCCGAGGGCGATGAGCGCATCCTCGACGCCGCGCCGCAGGTGCTCGCGGGCGCGCGTGCCCTCCTCGCGCCCGGCGCTGCGCCAGGCTTCGAGGGGGCACTCGGTGACCGGCTGCCCCTCTGGCCGAAGCGCGTCTCGTGGCCGAGGAGCCAGAGCGCGGCGAAGTCGGCGTAGCGCTGCTCGGCGAAGATCCGCTGGAGGTCCGCCTCGATCCACGCCGGGCGCGTGAGGCTGGCGTTGTCGCGCACGATGCGGAGCGTCAGCCCATCGCTCGCGAGGCCCCACATCGCGCCGTCGGCGGCGTTCAGGTACTCCTGCGCGAGGCCGAAGGCGCTGCGGCGGCGGCCGCCGTCGCCGAACGGCCGGTGCGAGCGCGTCGAGCCCGCCGTCGGCGGCGCGACGACGACCGGGCACGCGCCCGCCGAGCGCGGCGTGGCCGATCGGGTACGTGCGCTCTTGAAGGACGGCGGGCTCCCGGCACGAGCGCCGTGAAGCGGAATGCGTCACGAAGCAGCGCAAGCACGAAGCGCTCGGAGACGGCCTTCGGGTCGGCCTTCGCCTCGCGACCCGCCTTGAAATCCGCCCAGTGCGCCTGTGCGATGCGCCAGTAGCGGCCGATCTCGTCGCGGAGGTTGAGTCCCTTGTGGATGCGGTAGTCGGCCTCGGCTTGGGTGCCGGCCTGAAGCTGGGCAACCTTCGACAGCCACTCGGGCGACAGGAGGCCGCCTTCAATCGAGAGGGCTTCGAAGGCGAGCTGGGCCTCGCGGGTTCGGGTCTTTCGCTTTGCTGCCATGTTCAGTCCACCTTCGGCAGCAGCACGAACAGTCCGATGACGTCGGCCGGAAGGAGCGCCTTCACGCTGTAGCGGCCGCGGGCCTCGGCGGCTTCGCGCACGCGCCGGTGGTCGGCGAGGAGCGCCTGGGCGCGTCGCTTCGGCGAACGCGTCGAGCTCCGACAGGCGGGCCTCGAGCTGGCCGAGCGCCTGCGTGACGGCGCGCTCGCGGACGTGCGGCGGCGGGTCGGCGACCGGAGCGGGGAAAGGAGCGCGAGCGCGTCGGTCCCTTCGAGCGGGGCTGGCCCACCGGTCCACGCAATCGCGGTCGCCTCTTCGACGAGGAGCGCCGTGGCCTGCGCGCCCCGCTGCGAGGTGAGCTGGTGGCGCAAGCGCACGAGCGCCACGAGGGTGCGCGACGTGACGTCCTCGGCCACCCAGCAGCCGACGCGGCCGAGCACGCCCGGGTCGTTCGCATCGGCCATGGCGCCGTTCCGAGGGTCCGTTCGAGCAGCGTCTCGGCGAGCACGGAGACGAGCGGGTGGCTCCGCTGCACCGGCCGGCAGCGCGGGCGCGGGCGGGTAGTCGAAGTCGATGAGCAAGGTGCCTTCGAGCCCCTCGGCCTCCGAGGCGTTCGCGCACGTCCTCGGGCAGCGCGGTGAGCGGCGTCTTGAAGCCGCGCCGCTGGGGCTCCATGGGCTCGGCGCCGCCGAGGCGGGCGAGGGCGCGGCCGGTGAAGCGCTGCACGTCCTCCTGGCCGCCGAGCGCGGCGAAGCGACTTCTTCCACTCGGGGAGAACGTCCTCGGGCTTCAGACGGCGCTGCGCGAAGACGGTGCGGTTCTTCTTCGCCTTCTCGGCGGCGTCGTGCCAGCGCGTCTCAATGGCCTTGGCCTCCTCCATGACGAACGAGAAGGCCTGCTGGTGCTGCCGTCGCGCTCGCGATTCCGGAGCAGCACGGCCTTCAGCAGCGCCTGGCTGAGCGTGTGCCCGTCGTCGGGCAGCGGCACCGGGACGCCGAGCTCCTCGCGGATCTTGTCCGCCTTGCGGAGAATGACCTCGAGCACGGCGCGGTCGACCGGGTTGTTCTCCCCGTAAATCAAGGTCGCGCGCACCGCCGGGCTCTTCTGACCGAAGCGGTCGACACGCCCTTCGCGCTGCTCGTGGCGCGTGGGGTTCCACGAGAGGTCGTAGTGGACGACCGCGTCGAAGTGGTCCTGGAGGTTCACACCCTCGGAAAGGCAGTCGGTGGCGACGAGCACACGACGCTCAGCGTCTCCTAGCTCATCGACGCGCACCCTGCGCTCGTCGGACGTGACCTCGCCCGTGACGACGCCGACGGTGACGTCCTTGAGCTTCGCGGCGAGGTGCTGGCCCAGGTAGTGCGCCGTCGCGATGTAGCGGCAGAAGACGACCGGGCTATACCCGTCCGTCACGAGCTGCGTCGACGTGGTCCGTGAGGAGCTTGAGCTTCGGATCGCCCGTCTGGCCCGCCAGTTCCTCAGCCTGGGTGATGAGCGCGGCGAGGGCCTCGTCCTCCGCAGGAGCAGGCGGCTCGATGTCGTCCTCCGGGAGCGCGTCGGCGGCGCCATCGAAGACGCGCGCCTGGACGTCTTCCTCGGCCACTTCGTCTTCGAGGCCCGCGCGCGTGCGCAGCGCTTGGACAGCGGCCGAAGGGCTCGAAGCCACGCAGCGCATCAGGGCGAGCGTGCCCCAGAAGTTGAGTCGCTGCCTCTTCGTGTCCTCGCCGGCCGCCGCGACAACAGCCGCGCAGTAGTCGAGCACGGCGTCGAAGAAGGCCTCCCAGGCGCCGGTGAGCTTGTAGGTCAGCTCCGTGGTCTCGCGACGCGGGAAGAGATTGCCTTCCTTCCACTCGGCGATGTCGGGGCGACGCCGCTGGACGAAGTGAGCCGCGAGGCGCTCGCGGAGCTCGGTTGTGCTCGTCGCCCGACGTGGTCGAGAGCGCCGCGAAGTCGGGGTGCAAGAGCCCGAGCAGGCGGAAGTAGGCATCCTCGTCGCCGCTGTGCGGCGTGGCCGTGAGCATCACCAGGTGGCGCGCCTTCTCGCGGACGAGCCCCTTCAGCAGCTCGTAGCGCTGGTGCCGGCCCTGGCCGGTCGACGCGCAAGTGTGCGCCTCGTCGACGATGACCAGCTCGGGGCACGCGCGCAGGAACTCCGCGCGGCGGCGCTCGCTCTTGATGTAGTCGAGGCTGACGACGGTGTGGGCGTGCGTCGTGAAGATGCTCTCGCTCGGAGGCAGGTTGCGTTCGAGGCGCGCGGCGCCAGCCGCTGTGACGGCAACGGGCCGCAGGTGGAAGCGCCCTTCGAGCTCGGTCACCCATTGGTCGACGAGGTGCGGCGGGCAGAGCACCGTGAAGCGCTCGATGTCGCCGCGGTCGAGCAGCTCGCGCGCGATGAGCGCGGCCTCGATGGTCTTGCCGATGCCGACGTCGTCGGCGATGAGCAGGCGCACGGGGTCGAGCTTGAGCGCCATGAGCAGCGGCACGAGCTGGTAGGCGCGCGGCTCGATGGCGATCTGGCCGAAGCTCCGGAAGGGTCCGGCGCCGCGCCGCAACGAGAGCACGAGCGCGTCGCGGAGCAAGAGCGCCGCGTCGTGGCTGGCCTTCTGCGCGGCTCGGGCCTGGGAAGGAGGCGTCCGTGACCGGGTCGGCTTCGAGCCCGAGGTGGATGAAGGTCTGGTCCTCTTCGGAGCCCGGAGACCGGGCGCACGCGTAGGACCTCGGCTGTCGCTGCCGGAGAGCACGATCCACTCGCGGCCACGCGCCCGGACGAGGCTGCCGGGGCTCCAGCGCGCTCCCGAGGCGGCGTCGACGTCGTTGCCGTCGTGCTCACGCTGGCCTCCCCAGGAGCTTCGCGAGGCGCCGAGGGGCTCGGCCCACGACGCTTCGTCTCGCCGAGAACCACGACCTCGAAGCCCTTGTCTTCGAGCTTCGCTGCGAGTTCGGCGTTCTGCGAGGAGCGCCGCGACGTAGTGGCCGCGCCAGACCAGCGCGACGGCCTGTTCATCGATCACGAGGGGCTCCGAATCCGGGGAGGGAGCTCGCGGCCGCGCGTAGGCGCGCCACGCCGAGGCGAGCCTCGCCCGGGATCCGATGGGTGGCGGATCGGCAGGACGCCGCGGCGCTGGCGTTCGAGGCCCGTTGAGCTGCCCGCGAGCCGCAGCAAGAGCGGGCGTCGCCGTTGCGGCGGTCGAGCAGCTCGTGGTCCGGCTGGTTGAAGTAGGACATGAGGCAGCGGTAGCAGGCGGCCACGCACAGCCGGCCGGGCCGTCGACCAGCGTCGTCGGGGCTTCGGGCAGCCCGTTCGAGAGGTCGAAGTGCATGATGGCGAGCGCCTCGCGCGCCACCTCGGCGAGGCGCTCGGGTTCGCCGACCAGCCGCGTGAGAACACCCGCGCCGCCTTCAGTTGCCTCGTAGAATAGGAAGCCGGTGCGCGCGTCGCGCTGGGGCATCGGCTCGGCGAGGATCTCGCCTTCCTCAAGCTGGAAGACCGCCTCGATGCCGCGCAGCAGCGCGTGCTGCAGCGTCGTCAGCGTCGCCTGCGAAAGCTCGGTGTCGGAGGGCTGGAGCAAGAGCGCGTTCTTGCGATCCTGGACGCTCGGCACGATCCACTGGCGAGGTGAGGCAGTCGGGTCGGAAGCCTCGTCGCTCTCGTCCTCATTCTTCGCCCAGTAGCCGGAGATGGGGTCCATCTTGAACCCGAGCTCCGTGCGGTTCTTGCGTCGCCGAAGCCCCTTGTTCAAACGTGTAATGGTGGCGCCCGGTCCGTAGGCGAGCCGCGCGATGTCGCCCTCGGCGTCGAGCGCTACGCCCCTACGCACGTCGAGCGCGTGGTCGCGCGTCGCCCACTCGAAGGTGGTCTGCAGCTCGAAGCCCTGGCGCTGGCGCTCCTCGTCGTTGGCGGTGATGCGCTCCGCGGGCTGAGTCGAGACATTCTCGATGCGGTAGGTGTGGTTGACGATCTCGGCGTCACCGAGCGACGCGCCGCACGCATGGCACATCGAGGCTTCGTCGGACCAATGCCCGGCGCCGCACGCCTTGCAGATGCGCACGGTCTTGGTCGGCAGGCGCACGTCGGCCGTGGCGCTCGTCTGCTGGTTCAGCGAGAGCATCGCCTTGACGACGCGGTAGGCGCGCCCCTCGTGGTAGACGAGGCTGCGCGGCCCGAACTCCGAGAGCGCGAGGAAGCGCGGGCGCTGGAGGTAGGTCTGCCGACCACGACCATCGGCGGTGGCCGGGATGTAGGCCATGAGCGGCAGGCGCGGGAAGTTGTAGCCGGGCAGGAAGCCCTCGGTCGCGAGGTAGCGGTAGGTGTAGAAGTCGCTCGACAGGCTGTTCGTACCGCGTTGGAGCAGGTTGAGCTGATCGATGGCCTGCGCGTGGCGGCTCTGCGCGGCCTTCTTCTCCTGGCGGCGCGGCGTAGTCCGTCCATGGTCTGGCGGGCGGCGTCGCGCTGCTGCTCGGCGGCCGAGAAGAGGTCGCGCCAGCGGTTGAAGGCCTGCTCGAAGCGGGTGAGGGCGCGCTCGACGACCTCGTCGGCGAACACGTCGCGGCCGGGGTACCAAGGCGCCAGCCTGGGCGAGAGGTCGTCCTCGAGGAGGTCCAGCACCTGCTGGATGCGGCGTCGCGCTTCCTCGGCGACCTTGGGAAGCGCCATCGGTTCCTTCACGTCTTTCTTGAGCGGGCGCCCTACCTGCGACAGCACGAGAAGCTCGGCGATCGACGGGTCAAGTGGCAGCTCCGTGCACGCAAGCCACACGGCGGATAGATGGCTCTCGACGAGGTCGCGGTTCGCGAGATCCAGAAGCGGCGGGCGGACCTCTCCATGCACCATCGCTTTCGGGTCGCGGAAAAAGTACTGGTCGTGCGGGCTCTGCGAGGAGCTGTACGTCAGCACCAGCGCGGCCTGTCCGCTGCGGCCCGCGCGGCCGCTGCGCTGCGCGTAGTTCGCGGGCGTCGGCGGGACGTTGCGGAGGTAGACGGCGTTGAGCGCCGAGATGTCGACGCCGAGCTCCATCGTCGGCGAGCAGAAGAGCACCGGCAGGAAACGGTTGGCCTCGCCGATCTCGCGCAGGTGCTTCTCGTCCGAGCCGAGCTCTTCGCGTTCTTTCGCGCCGAAGCGGAAACGCTTCTCGCGCACTGCGCGTCTTTCGCCGTCGACCTGCGCGGTGTGCTCGCGAGCCTCCAATCCAAAGAGCGGATGCACCGGCTCGCGAAGCGTAGATGCGAGGTTCGCGTAGAAGTCGCGGAAGAAGGCGTTCTCGTTGGGGTGCGGGATCGATCTCCGGCGTGCCGCGCTTGAAGAGCACGCAGGCGTCGTTGAGGCGGAAGCCGGTCTGGTCGCCGAAGGGCGTGACTTCCTCGGAGACGAGCCCATGCGTGGCGGCGGCTTTGAGCAGCGCCTCGATGAGCGCGTCGAAGTCCTTGGACTTCAGGGCGCACCGCGGAGGCTCGACCAGAGCTGGACCCTCGGGCTCCTGCGAGCGCGTTCCGACGACGCAGGATCTTGCCGAGCGCGCTGCGCGAGCCGCCGCGCACGATGAGGTCCTCGTCGCGGAGGCTCGTGTCCTTGCGGGACGGCGGCGAGATGAGCAGCCAGCGCGCCTTGCGCGGCTTCTCGTCGTTGCCGAAGCCCCAGGGCGCACGGAGGCGACTGTGGGACTTCTGCAGCATCTGCTCGATGACGGTCGGGTCGAGCACCTGGCTGCGGATCGCCATCCACTTCCGCAGGTGGTCGAAGACCTCTCGATAGACCGCCTTGCGCACGACGGGCGATGCGAGGCGAAGCACGTCGGGCGCCGTCGCGAACAGTTCTTCGTCCGAGGCCAAGTCGTCGATGCCGAGGTACTCGACGTCGACGAGCCCGAGCTGCTCGAGGTTCGGGTTCGTGTACCGCCAGCCTCGACGCTGATCGAACCACACCCGGTAGGAGAGCACCTGCCGGAGCGCGCTTTCGGCCTCCTGGAGGTTGAAGCCCTTGAGCGGTCGGCTCCAGGAGCCATTCGGCGCGCAGCTCCGGCGCGGCGCGATCGAAGCCGAGCGTGCGCTGCTGCGCAGCCCCCAGCTCGTCGCTGCGAAGGCCCTTGTCCCCGGCGACGTCGAGCGCGCCGAGGAACCCGGCGCGGATGAGGCTCACGAAGAGAAAGTCGTTGAAGTGGCCCGACTGGAGCGCCGCGTCCTGCCGGTTGTCGGTGAATCCAAGGAGCTTGCGCGTGTGCGTAGGCAGCCCCGAGTCCTTCCCGTGCATCCAGCGGAGCGCGCTCGACACGAGCACCGTGGTCGCCGAGCTTCGGCCTTCTGCGGATAGCGAGGCGAGGCGCGTTCGGTCGCGGGCAGACGTGGCGTGCGTCGTTCCGCAGCGAAGGCAGAACCGGAAGCGCCCCGGGATGAACCAGGCCTTCGAGCCGGAGCCGAGCTTGCCGTTCGGCGCGACGATGACCTCGCGCGCGCGGGCGCTGCGGTAGTGGCTCTTGATGCGCGGGTTGCCGGCGGCGTCGAAGTCGAGCCAGGTCTCGGGGTAGTCCTCTTCGCGGTCCGCGAAGGTGAACTCGGCGTCGCGCTGTGCAGCGTGAGGAAGCCGAAGACCTCGCGTCGGGCGCTCGTCTGCCTCGCCCTCCTTCGTCGTCGTCGGCTTGGCGGGCGCGGCGTCGTCGATGTCGCGCGCGAGACACCTCCGGTCGCCGTCGTCAGATACGAAACGGACCGGGTGGTACTCGTGCCCGCACTCGCGGCAGAAGTGGACCGCGTACAGACGCTTGTCCGGGATCGCCGGGCAGGTACTGCTGCCCGTCCACCGTGACCGTGCGCTCGCCGGGCGGCTCGAGCGTCGCGAAGGCGTGGCCCGCGCCCGAGATGAACTGGTGCAGCTTGAAGGCGAAGAAGCTCCGGTGGGATGCCGACTCATTCCCGGTGCGGTCACTCGGGGAGGCTCGAGACGAGCAGTAGCGTGCGGAGCGCGTGCTTGCACGTCTGCTCGTCGCGGCCCGCCTCCGCGGCCAGCTCGCGGGCCGCCTCGTCGACGGTGCGCGGGCGGGCTCGGTGCCAGGCAGGGTTGGCGTCCGTCGTCGTGATGCCCAGCCGCGTTTCGGTCCAGATGGCAAGCGGGGGCCCCTTGAGCGCCTCATCTGTGACGTTCGAAGGCAAGCCCGCGTCGATGGCGGGGCCGAGCGCGCTCTGCACCGACTCGGCGCGCTTCGACTTGTCGGTGACACGCTCCAGCTCTTCGATGATCACGTGGCTAGGATCGACCGCCGTCGAGAACAGCTTGGAGGCGACGTTGGCGACGACCTCCTGCTTGTTACGAGCCGTGCCCTCGCTGGCCATCGTCGCGGAGGTGCCAATGCACTGGAGCTTCTCGGGCGACAGGCGCTCGCGAACGCGGCGCACGAGGAGCGCGACGTCGGCGCCCTGGCGACCGCGGTAGGTGTGCAGCTCGTCGAGCACCAGGAAGCGCAGGCCCTGGCAGTTGCCGATCACCTTGCGGTCGAGCTCGTCCTGCCGGGTCATCAGGAGCTCGAGCATCATGAAGTTGGTCAGCAGGATGTCGGGCGGGTTGTCGGCGATGGCCTGGCGCTCCTCGCTGTCCTCCTGGCCCGTGTAGCGGGCGAAGGTGACCTTGCGGTCCTCCGACCTGGCGTTCCGACGAACTTCGCGAGCTCTTCGAGCTGGCTGTTGGCCAGCGCGTTCATCGGGTAGATGATGATCGCCCGTGTGCGGCGCGCGGGGTCACGCCGCTTCTCGGCGAGGATCGCGCTGACGATGGGGATGAAGAAGCAGAGCGACTTGCCCGAGCCCGTGCCCGTCGTTACCACGTAACTCTCGCCCTGCGCGGCGAGGACGACGGCCTGCTCCTGGTGCTTGTAGAGGGAGAGCGGGGCCCCGTCGGCGCGGAAAATGTCGGCGGTGCGCGGCTCAAGCGCGCCGTTCGAGATCAGCGTCCCCAGGTTCAGCCCGCGCTTGTAGCTAGGGTTGATCTGGAGGAGCGGGTCCGGCCAGAAGCGACCCTCCGAGTAGATCGCCTCTACTTGCGAGCGAATGTCGTCCGCGTGGATGGTCGTGAACGACGTAGCGAACTTGCGGTACTCGCCGACGATCGAGTCGCGCAGCGAAAAGACGTCCATGCACTTGCCACTCACGAACGCCCCCTTTTGACCCTCGGTGGCCTCTTGGTGGCGGCGTTCTCGCTGCACTCGGCGCCGCCCGCGCGACCCCACTCGTCGACCTCCGAGAGCTTGAACGTCCAGAGTCCGCCGATCTTGTGAGCTGGGAGAACTCGGGCCTCGATGCAGCGGCAGATCGAGTCCTGCACCACCCCCAAGTGTTTCGCGACCTCGTCAACCGAGGACCAGGCTCTGTCATCGCAAGCTCCATGCGCGCACGAGTGCGCAGGGTACGTTACCCCGGACGCGGGGGGGGCGGGAAGAGCCGCGAATCGGAGCGGATCGGCGTGCCGTTTCCGGGCCGCCAACGCGGGCGAGCTGCTATCAAGACGGGCGCGCCTGGTGTTCGCGGCTCGCGGTCGGCGCCCACCGCGGCGCGCCCCGGGCTCGCCCCCGGCTTCCCCCTCCGGACGGTCGCTTGCCCCAAGTGGTCACGAGCGATACGTTCGTGACCATGAAGGCGAAGGGCAAGGCCGAGGGCAAGCCGACCGACATTCGCGAGGTCTCGGCGGCCGAGTTCAAGGCCAAGTGCCTGTCCCTCTTTGACGAGGTCGAGGCGAGCCGCCCACGCTTCGTGATCACGAAGCGTGGGCGGCCCGTCGCGCGCGTCGTTCCCCTCCCGCGCGAGCCGAGCTCCTCGCTCCGAGCCAGGCTGCTCCACGAGGAGGACCTGCTCGCGCGTCCCTACACCCTGTGGCTCGAGGCAGCCCTGTGTGAAGACCGGCGCACCGAGCTGCTCCCACTTCTTCCACAAATCGCGGTGGGCGCCGTCCAGCTCTCGTGGTCGCACGCGGATCCGGCGGACCGCCTCATCGTCGCCACCGCGCGCGTGAACAAGGCCGCCCTCGTCACGGCGGACGAACGAATCCGCGAGTCGGGCGTGGTTCGCACGGTCTGGGACTGACTCGGCACCTCGAGCGCCGCTGCAGCCAGAGGCGCGTTGTAGTGCTTGGTGTCGTAGGTCTTGCCGTCGGCGGCAGTTATCCGAAAACTTTGGATAACTGCGTCCTCCTCCAGCTCGCTGTCCGTGAAGATGGTCTTCAGGTGGTAGTTGATGGTCCGCACGTCGACGTCGTAGAGCTGCGCCATCATCTTCTGGCTGAGCCACACGTTCTCGTCGGCGTAGACCGCCTCGACGCCGCCCGTGCCGCTGGCCGCCACGAAGGTCAGGTACTCGGCTGCGGAGGAGCGCACGAGGGAGGCGGTCGGCTTCTTTTTGCGGGTCATCTTCGCCTCGCGGTGACCAGCGCGCCCGGCCTCGGTGGTGCGGTACTCCTGCTTCGAGCTCCTCGGCTTGTCGGGGATGGTCATCTCGAGGAGGCCGGCGTCCAGCAGGGGCGCGACGACTTGGTCCCGGAACTTGGTGCGGTCGGTGCGGCCCGAGGGGTCATGAGCTCGGCAAGCGTGCGTGGAACGTCTGCAAGTTCCAGCACTTGAACTTGGTACGGACTTAGTGCCGACTTGGTGCCTACTTGGTGCCTGTCAGGCACCAAGTCCCTCGCCGGGCGCGGGAAGTGGGAGATGCCGGCGCGTGGAGTGACGCGACAGCATGTTCGTCACGTCCACTCGCGCCCCCTACTTCCTCGGATACCGCTTCTCCAGCTCGTCGACCACCGCGGCCGACTCGTAAATGACCCGATTGGCAATCATCGGGCGGCTGGCGAAATAGCCAAACGCGCGGAGCGACGAGGCCTCGGTGCTCGACTCGGTGACGCGCGTGAGATCGCGGGAGGACTTGTACGCGTCGGCGTGCTTCGACACGTCGAGGCCGTGCGCGGCGCGCGTGGCGGCGCCGACGTAGGTCGCGAGGTGGCAGCCGGCGCAGGAGAGCTGGTCGGGGCCGTATTTGGCCGGGTTCTCGATGCGGGCGAGCGCGCCCACGGCGGCCTCGCGCGCGGCCGGCGAGGCGGCCTTCGCCTTCTCGGTGGTGAGGAGGGCGTCGATGTCCTCCGGCACCTTGGGCGACGGCACGAGCTCGTAGGAGTACCCCTCGGGGACGATGGGCCGGTTCACCCGCTGATTGGCCTTCCCGACGCCGACGATGTTGAGCTGGACGAGCTTGCCGTCGACCCGGTCGAAGCCCCCGAAGAACCACTCCTCCTGGCGCGGCGGGGCGCGCAGGAAGAACGTCATTCGGATGAAGCGGTCGTCGCCCGCATACCGCAGGACGAGCGCGCGGAGGCCCTTGCCGTAGGGGCCCTCGAGGCCCTGCGCGGCGAGGCCCGCGTGCACGTCGAGGGGCGCGTCCTTCACCTCGGGCGCGAGCCCGCGGAGGCGCCGGAGCTCGGCGACGAGCGGCGCGAGCTCGGCCTCCTCGAGCCGATAGAAGAGGTGTATCGCGGAGTCGAGCGTGCTGCCCGCGTCGGTGATGGGCATCATGACCAGGCGCACCTGGGGATCGCACCCGGCCGGCCCGGGGAAGCACGGGTCGAACCGCACGGCGACGACGCGCATGCGCGCGTAGTCGAGGCCCTGCGCGGGCGTGACTCCGAACTTCGGGATGGCGTCGTAGGTGGCCTTCGGGAGCAGCGGGCCGCGCTCGCCGGCGTCCTCGGGGCCCAGCACGCCGGGCGCCCCGGGCGAGCTCGGCAGCGGCAGGAGCACCGACACGTCGTTCATGCCCAGCGCCGGCGCGAGCGGCGCGACCGCCGCGTCGGTCTCGGCGGGGCTGGGCGGCGCGGGCGGGGCCGAGGTCGAGGAGCACGCGGCCCCCACCGAGAGAGAGAGCGCGGCGATCAGAGAGACCAGCGGGACCAGCGGGACCAGGGAGGAGGGCAGAGCTCGGTGCACGCCGCCGGTGTAGCAAGGAGGCGCCGCCCCCGCGAGGCCGTCGTGGGCGCCCATGCCGGCGGTGGTCGGCGGTACTGCGGGCGAGCAGAGCGCGCGCGTAGGGCTTATGTTGCCCGCGTGTCCACCCCGAAGCCCACCTTCATGGAGCCCCGCGAGGCGGCCCGCGCGCTCGAGGCGGCCGTCGCGAAGGCTGGCGCGGCGCTCGCTCCCAAAGGTCCCATGACCGTGGCCGACGCGGCGGCCGCGAGCGGGCTCGCGCTCCGCGACGCGTCGAGCGGTCTCACGTGGCTCACCCAGGAGTACCGCGGCCACCTGCGCGTCACGGAGGCGGGGGAGCTCGTCTATCTGTTCCCCACCGGGTTCACGAAGCCATGGGAGACCCGCGACGCCCTCCAGCGAGGGCTCGCCACGGTCGGCAAGACCCTCGCGGGGGCTGCGCGGTTCGTGGTGCGCGCCTGGCTCACGGTCGTCATCTTCGCGTACGTCGCGATGTTCATCGGGGTGCTCATCGCCCTCACGATCGCGAAGCAGGGCGACCGCGACGGGCTGCCCGGCGCGTCGCTCGTGGGCGGCCTCTTCCGGGTGCTCGCGGACGCGCTCTTCTGGACCTTCCACCCCTTCTCGCCCGTCGCGATCGGCTACGGGCCCTACGAGCCCCAAGGCTCGGCGTGGCAACGGAGGAGCGCGCCCCCGAAAGACCAGACCCCCTTCTACGAGAAGGTGAACCGCTTCGTCTTTGGCCCCGCCGCGCCCGCGGAGGAGCCGAACGCCCTGGAGCAGCGGGTGGTCGCCGAGATCCGCGCGCAGCGCGGGCGCATCGGGCTGTTCGACGTGATGCGCGTGACCGGCCTCCCGCGCGAGGTCGCCGATCCGATGATGGCGCGGCTCATGCTCGACTACGACGGCGACGTGGACGTGTCCGAGGGGGGCGGCATCACCTACCGCTTCGAGGCGCTCCGGCTCACCGCGCAGGCCGCGCCGCCGCCCTCTCCCCCGGCCGCGTGGGCGACGCCGAAGGTCTTGCCTGGCCTCACCGGCAACACCGTGGGGAGCAACATCCTCATCGGCCTGCTGAACGGGTTCAACCTGGCGATGGCCACGTTCGCCATGCAGGCGAACCTCACCTTCGCGAGGCTCGCGAATATTTTCGAGAGGGTGCGGTCGCCCGAGGAGGTCCTCCCGCTCCCGTACGACGGCGTGCCGGTGGTGCTCGGCGCCATCCCGCTCGTGTTCTCGCTGGCGCTCTTTCTGTTCCCCCTCGTGCGGGCGCTGGGGCGCTCGCGGCAGGCGGCGGCGGTCGCGCGCGAGAACGGGCGCCTCGGGGTGCTGCGCGAGGTGCTCGAGCGGACGCGCAGAGGCCTGCAGGTGACGGAGGGCGCCTTGAAGCGCGCGTGGACCGCGGCGGCCGGTGCCCCGCCGAGCGACCGCGAGCTCACGCGCGCGGTGGTGGAGCTCGGTGGGGACGTGGACCTCCGGGACGAGGCGAACGAGCTCGTGCGCGTGGCGCCGGGGGCCGAGGCCGAGAGCCCCGTGAGGTACCGCTTCGTCGACCTCGAGGCCGAGGCGGAGGCGCTCGAGGCCGAGCGCGCGGCGGCGAAAGACGACGAGGCGAAGCTGGGGAAGATCGCGTTCGCCTCCGACGCTTGAGCCATGAAACGCCCGCGCCCTGCGGTTCCTGTTGGTGGCCGCCGGGTTCTGGGTCACCCTTAGGCATGCTTAGGCGACACGCGGGGCGCGCACGATGGTTTGGGGTGGCGATCCTGGCGCTGGCGAGCGCGGCGGCGAGCGCCTGCGGCAGCACCGGCGGCGACGGCGACTCGGACGCCTCCACGGCGGCCGACGCGCAGGCCGACGCGCCCACCGCGCCCGACGCCGCGGCGACCGCCGCGCCCGACGCCGCGGCTGACGCCTCCGCCGACGCTCCCGGAGTCGACGCGCGCCCCGACGCCACCGCCGACGCCGCGCCCGACGCCACCGCCGACGCGGCCGTGGACGCCGCGCCCGACGCCACCGTCGACGCAGCGCCCGAGGCCGGTCCCCCCGACGCCGGCCCGCCCGCGGTGCGCTACATTGGCCGCTTCGACACGACCCCGGCCGCCGGGCCGCGCGGCGCCTACGCGGCGTCGCGCGCGCAGGTGCGCTTCGAGGGCACCGAGGTCTCCGCCACCCTGGAGCAGACCAACGGCTTCGGCGGCGGCCCGAGCTACTTTGATATCTACGTCGACGGCGTCATGGAGGCGACGCCGCTCGTGGTCACCTCCGGCGTGGCGACGCAGACCGTCGTCGCGGGGCTGCCCGCGGGCACGCACACGGTGGAGCTCGTGAAGCGCACCGAGGGCAACTACGGCGCCGTGCAGTTCCGCGGCTTCACGTTCCCGGGTGGCGGGCGCCTCTTGCCCCCGCCGCCTGCGCGCACGCGCAAGCTCGAGATCATGGGCAACTCGGTGATCAACGGGTATGGCATCCTCGGCGCGGGCCCTGTGTGTACGCCCAACGCCGGCAACCAGAACACCGAGCTCGCTGCGCCGCCCATCAGCGCCGCCGCGGTGGGGGCCGATCTCGTGTTCTTAGGTGTCTCTGGAAAGGGCATCACAAAGAACTACTCGGCCACCGACACGGTGACGCTGCCCGTGATCTTCAACCGCACGCTGCCCCAGAGCGCCGCGGTCACCTGGAATCACGCCGACTTCGTCCCCGACGCGTTCGTGCTCTTCGCCACCGGCCTGGACGCCGAGGTCGACGACAGCGTGATGCGCCCGGGGTACCTGGATTTCATCGGGACGGTGCGCGGCAAATACCCAAGCGCCCACATCTTCCTCATCGTGCCGGCCACGGCGACTGACAACTACCCCGCGGGGCAGCGGGCGCGCTCGCGCCTCGCCGCGATGACCCAATACGTGGTCACCGAGCGGGCCGCGCTCGGCGACACCAAGGTGTACGCGTACTCGATGACCGAATACGTGGGGGGCCAGATCACCGGGTGCGACTACCACCCCAACGACGCGCTGCAGGCGCAGATGGCCGCCGAGCTCACGGGCTGGCTGCGTGCGCGGCTCGGCTGGTAGCGGCGCGCGAGCGGGGGCGGGGCTGGCCCTGCTGGTCCCGCTGATCGCCGCGTGCGCCACTAAGCCCCCCGGGGCCGCCTCGCCCACGCCCGCGGGGCCGTCGTGGACCATGCCCTGCGAGGCGGGCCAAGCGGAGCCGCCGCTCCCGTTCTCTCGCGCGTGCTCGCGCGACGCCGACTGCGCCCTAGTCGAGCAGCTCGTCGACTGCTGCGGCTCGGCGCGGCTGAGAGCCGTGAACGCGGCCGAGGCGGCGCGCTTCGGAGAGGCCGCGCGCGCGTGCGCGCCCGGCGGCGCGCGCTGCGAGTGCCTCGCCCAGCCGACCGTCACCGAGGGAGGAGCGACCGTCCACGAGCTCCGCGAGGCGCGGGCGTCGTGCCGCGGCGGGGGCTGCGTGGCTCTCCCGTGAGCCCCGCGAGAGGCCTCCGCTCTCGGTCAGTTCCCGCAGCCGAGGCCGATGTCGTCCACGTCGACGCCGGTGAGGAGCATGAACATGTCGGTGCCGTCGTTGTTCATGATCTTGAGCTCGTGAAAGCCCTGCGGGTTGCCCGGCCGCTGCAGCCAGAGCGACGCGACCTTGCCATTCGGCAAGACGCAGGGGGTGTTGTCGTTCGAGAACGACCCATTCACGAGCACGGGGGAGGAGGCGCCCGGCGGGATGCGCCAGATCTGCTCGGCGCTCCACTCGCCCTCGAACACGATCGTGCCGTCTCGACCGTACGAGGGGCTGTGGGTGTTCTTCCCCCCTCCAGGCCCGCCCTCGGGGCCAATCACTCGCCGGAAGCCGCTCCCGTTCAGGCCCACCTCGCAGATGCCGGTCGCGTCGGAGCCGAACGGGTTCGGCCCGCAGTCGAACAGCACCCTCGAGCCATCGGAGGAAATAGACGGCTTGAAGTTGTTGGGCTGATCCGAGCCGCCCGTGAGGAGGGCCGGGGCGGACCACGCGCTGCCCGTCTTGTGGCTCTCGTAGAGATCGCGGGAGTGCGGCCCTTGGCCTCCGAACACCACGAGGGCGCCGTTGCCGGCGACCGCGGGCACCACGTCGCGCATGTTGGTCACGGGGCCGCCGCCCGCGAGCACGCGCTCGCCGGCCTTCAGGTCGGGCGAGAACACCGCGAGGCACGGGTCGGAGCAGCCGAAGCGGCTAGTCTCGACCACGAGTGAGCCGTCGGCCCCGAGGTTCATGCGCGTGTCGCGCCCCGGCGACACCTGATTTAGCGCTGGCTCCACGGCCACGGGGGTCGCGCCCGCCCTCGCCTCGAGGAGCAGGTAGGTCCCACGAAGGCTGTAGAGCACACGTCCCTCCCCCGTGATCGGCGGCACCGGCGCGTCGAAGGGCGGCGGCGGCGGCGCGTCCGAGGGGGGTGGCGTGGGTCCATCCAGCGGCGCCGCGGCGTCCGCGCCTGCCTCGCCCGGCGCGAGCGTGTAGTCGCCGCCGAGGCCCGCGACGAGCGTGCAGCCCGCGGACGTCGAGAGGGCCGCAAGCACGACGAAGGCCACCGAGCGCGACGAGCGCGGGGACGAGCGGAGCGCGCGCATCAGAAGGTCCCCCGGCCCGTGAGGAGGAGCTCGAGGGTGCCCCGCCCGCGGGCAGGCGGGCCGCTCTTGTGGAGCACCACCAGCACGACGCCGGCGGTCACGAGGGCCGCGCCTGCGACGAAGCCGATGGTCGAGAGCGTGCCCGCGCTGCGGCCCTCGTCGAGGCGCTTCAGCCCGTCGGCCGTACACTGCCGCTGCGCGTCGCAGGCCGCCTTCACGTCCGAGCCAGCGGAGAGCGCCGACACACCGAACACCGCGCCGAGCCCGAGGCCGACGACCCCCGCGCCCGCGAGCCCGTAGCCGAGGTACGGAGGATCGCCCGAGCCCGGGAGCGACGCGACCTTCGCGGCCGAGAGCGTCGGCACGCGGTAGGTCACCTTCGCGGCGCCTCCCGGGACGCGCACGGTGGCGGAGGCGGGCTCTGCGCCCACCTTGGCGAACACGAGGGTGTGCTCGCCCACGTCGAGGGGGATAGGGCGCGCCCACGCGGGCTTCGGGACGGCCTGACCGTCCACCGTGAGCGTCTCCACCGACGTGCCCTCGACGCCCTCGAGCACGAGCGCGGACAGCCTCGGCTCGAGCTCGCGCGCGCGCCCTCGGGCGAACGCCTCGCGTTCCGCGTTCTTCTCGCGCGCCAGCAGCGCGGCGGCCTCGCCGAGCTCCGACCAAGCCGTGGCGAGCTTGCCCTGCTTCTCGTGGCACGAGGCGAGGAGCACGAGCGTCGTCCCGAGGGGATCGAGCGCCTGGCTGCGCGCGAACGCTGCGCATGCCTCGTCGGTCTTCCCCGCCGCCTCGAGCTTGCGGCCCTCGTCGGCGGCCTGCAGCGCGCGGGCCGGATCGCGAGGGAGCGGCGCGGGCGCGGCCTGGGGCTCGTCGTCCGCGTCTTGCGCGTACGCGACGGAGGGCGCGGAGGCCGCGAGCGCGAGCGCGAGCGCGGCGGCCACCGCGAGCGCGAACCTGGTCGACCCCGTGTGCATGCGCACAAGGTACGCTACGACGGTGGCGAAGAACACACGGCGAGCGGCGTGCACGATCCGAAGAGCGACCCCGGCCGACGTCGGCGCCTGCGTCGCGCTCGTGTTCGCCGCGCTCCGCGAGCACGGCGTGGAGCCCGAGCCCCAGGGCGCCGACGCCGACGTGTTCGGCCTCGGCTCGCGCGGGGACTTGGGCGGACGCACCGTCGACCTCGTCGCCGAGCGGCCCGGCGGCGCCATCGTGGGGGTCGCCTGCCTCGAGCCGTGGGGCACGGGAGGCTGGATTTCCAAGCTCTTCGTCGCCCCCGAGGCGCGCGGCGAGGGGCTCGGGCGCGCGCTGCTCGAGCGGCTCCTCGACGTCGCCCGGCGCGAGCGGCTCACGGTGGTCGGCCTGCGCACGCGCACGGTCTTCGCGAGCGCCGTCCGGCTCTACGAGGCCGCCGGGTTCACGCGCGCGGACGAGGGCGAGCGCGGTGAGCCGCTCGAGCAGCGTGGCGTGGGCGAGGACCGCCTCTACACGCTGCTGGTCCACGGCGCGCTCGACGGCGCGGCGGCCGGCAACTTCGATGACGCCCCTGGCGTGGCTGATTTAGAGTAGCGCCACCTCGCCGCCGCGCGGCGCCCCGAACCCTGGAGTGGAGAGCCCCATGTCCGAAAAGCCTGAGTCGCCCCAGAAGCAAGAGCGCTTCGTGCCCGCGAGCACGTTCTCGGAGACGGCCAGCGTGCGCTCGCACGCCGAGTACGCGTCGCTCCACTCGCAGTCGCTCGAGGACCCGGACACCTTCTGGCGCGCGCAGACCCAGGACCTCGTGTTCCGAAAGACCTGGCAAACGTTCTCCGAGTGGGAGCTCCCCAAGGCGAAGTTCTTCGTGGGCGCGGAGCTGAACCTCACCGAGAGCTGCCTCGATCGCCACCTCACCACGTCGGCGCGCACGCGCGCCGCGATCGTGTTCGAGGGCGAGCCGGGTGACTCGCGCACCATCACGTATTTCGAGCTGCACCGCGAGGTGGTGCGCCTCACCGCCGCGCTCCTCGATCTCGGCATCCAAGCGGGCGATCGCGTCGCGATCTACATGGGAATGGTGCCCGAGGCGGCCATCGCGATGCTCGCGTGCGCGCGCATCGGCGCGACGCACTCGGTGGTCTTCGGCGGGTTCTCTTCGGAGGCGCTCCGCGATCGCATCAACGACCTCGGCGCGAAGGCGCTCATCACCCAAGACGGCGCGTGGCGCCGCGGCAACGTCGTGCCGCTGAAGAAGATGGCCGACGCGGCGCTCGAGCACACGCCCACGGTCGAGCACGTGGTGGTCTTCGAGCGCATCGGCAAGAACCTCGCGCCCATCTCGCTCGCGGACGGCCGCGACCACACGTGGGACATGCTCCTCGCGCGGAGGCCCTCGGCCGAGAGCCTCGCGAAGGCGAAGGCACCCGACGCGTTCGACGCCGAGCACCCGCTCTTCGTGCTCTACACCTCGGGCTCCACGGGCAAGCCGAAGGGCGTGCTGCACACCACCGCCGGCTACCTGGCGGGAGCGCACGTCACCGCGAAGCACGTGTTCGATCTAAAAGACAAGGACCTTTACTGGTGCACGGCCGACGTCGGCTGGGTCACCGGCCACAGCTACATCGTGTACGGCCCGCTCTCGAACGGCGCGTCGTGCCTGATGTACGAAGGGGCGCCCAACTTCCCCGATCCGGGCCGCTTCTGGAGCATCATCGAGAAGCACGGCGTCACGATCCTGTACACGGCGCCGACCGCCATCCGCGCCTTCATTCGCTGGGGCGACGAGTGGCCGCAGAAGGCCGATCTCTCGAGCCTGCGCCTGCTTGGGAGCGTGGGCGAGCCCATCAACCCCGAGGCGTGGACCTGGTACCACCGCGTCATCGGCGGCGGCCGCTGCCCCATCGTCGACACCTGGTGGCAGACCGAGACCGGCAGCGTGATGCTCACCACCCTGCCCGGCGCGTGCTACTCGAAGCCCGGCGCCACGGGCCTGCCGATGTTCGGCATCGACATCCAAGTGGTGAAGGACTCCGGCGAGCCTTGCGCGGGGGGCGAGACCGGCAAGCTCGTGATCCGGCGGCCGTGGCCCTCCATGGCCCGCACCCTGTACAACGACGACGCGCGGTACGCGTCGGCGTACTGGTCGCAGATGCCGGGCGTGTACTTCACGGGCGACGGCGCGCGCTGCGACAAGGACGGCTACTTCTGGGTCGTCGGCCGCATCGACGACGTGCTCAACGTCGCGGGTCACCGCATCGGCACGGCCGAGCTCGAGAGCGCGCTCGGCAGCCACCCGGCCGTCGCCGAGTCGGCCGCCGTGGGCAAGCCCGACGACCTGAAGGGCCAAGCCATCGTGGTGTTCGTGACACTGAAGGGCGGGCAGACCGCCGACAAGGCGATGAAGGCCAAGCTCGCCGAGCACATCGATCGCGAGATCGGAAAATTCGCCCGCCCCGACGAGGTCCGCTTCGCCGACGCGCTCCCGAAGACGCGCAGCGGCAAGATCATGCGGCGGCTGCTGAAGGAGATCGCGAGCGGCGCGACCGAGACCAAGGGCGACACCTCGACGCTCGAGGATTTCTCGGTGCTCGCGAAGCTGCGCGCCACCGACGAAGACTGACGCGGGGTGCTCGGGCGGGCGCAGCCGGGCGGCGCCTACCGAGCGCTCGGCTCCACGCGCACCTCGGTGTCGCCTCCCGCGCGGAACGCGAGGGAGGTGACGGTGAGCACGAGCCCGACCGCCCCGATCGCGAGGGCCGACACGAACACGAGCTGCGTCGCGGAGCCGTCCTCCACGTTCTTGAGCGCGCCGGCGCTGCCCATGATCGCCGCGGTCGACCCGCCCACGACGAACGCCGACGCCCCGGCGAGGAGCCACCCGACCCCGAGCTCGCTGGCGCGCAGCGAGCCGGGCGTGGCGCTCACGGTGTACCGGCCGGGGCCGGGAGGGAGCGGCACGTACGCCGGCGAGACGTAGGTTCCGCCCACCTGGTAGCGGCCGCGCGGATCGAGCTCGACGGTGCAGCCCGCGAGGCAGACGACGGTCCAGCCCTCGTGGTCCGTGTGGTCGCCGCGGCGCCTCTCTGGCGCGCGCTCGAGCACCATGTTCGGCTCGGAGGGCGCGAAGTGCACGATCAGCTTGCCCGACGCAGGGGGCGACGCCGGCGACAGCGCCTCGACCTGAACGCTTGGCGCGCTCGGGGCGCTCGGGGCTCCCGCGTCGGCCGCGGGCTCCGCGCGCGAGGTCGTCGCGACGAGCAGCACGAGCGGCGCGGCAGCGGACCAGGCGCCCCTACGCGCGAACGCCTGACGCGGTCGGGGTCGGGCGCTGGCGGGGGCGAAGCGCGCCGTGACCTGGACAAGAGCCATGGGGAGAGCGATAGCGCAAACGTCCGCGGGCATCGAGTCGCTCGGCGGCGCGACGGCGACGGGCGACGAAGCCCGTTTTCCGCTATCAGGGAGTCGACGCGCGGCAAGCGCGAGATCGCACGAAGCGCGAGCAGGAGACAGCCAGTGAAGCGACTCGAAGGCAAGACGGCGGTGATCACGGGCGCGACCTCGGGCATTGGGCGTGCGTGCGCGCTCCGGCTCCACGACGACGGCGCGCGCGTCGTGGTCGTGGGGCGGCGACGAGAGCGCCTCGACGTCCTCGCGGCCGAGCTCGGGGAGCGCTGCCACGTCGAGGCGCTCGACGTGCGCGAGCGCGGCGCCCTCGAGAGCGCGCTCGGGGCGCTGGCCTCCCGCGCGCCCGCCTACGCGGAGGTCGACATCCTCATCAACTCCGCCGGGCTCGCGCTCGGGCTCGACCCGATGATGAGCGCCTCAGTCGACGACTGCGAGGCGATGATCGACACCAACTGCAAGGGGCTCGTGTACGCGACCCGCGCGCTGCTGCCTGGGATGGTGGCGCGCGGCCGCGGGCACGTGGTGCACATCGGCTCGGTCGCCGCGACGTACCCCTACCCCGCCGGCCACGTGTACGGAGCCACGAAGGCGTTCGTCCACCAGCTCTCGCAGGGCATGAAGGCGGACCTCGCCGGCACCGGCGTGCGGGTCACCTGCGTGGAGCCCGGCATGGTCGAGACCGAGTTCTCCGTCGTGCGCTTCGAGGGCGACGCCGCGCGGGCCGGCAAGGTGTACGAGGGCATGACGCCCCTCTCCGCGGACGACATCGCCGACGTCGTGCACTTCGCGATCACGCGACCGGCCCACGTGAACCTGAACGTGATCGAGCTCATGCCCGTGGCGCAGGGCTTCGGCCCCTTCGTCGTCAAGCGCGCGTAGATTTTAGTGCACTCTGCACACATGGGTGCAAATCCCGGCCCGCGGGCGGATCTCGCGCGTCCCGCTGAACTTGCCCGTGATTTCTGCGTGCCTCGCGCTTGGACCAAGCCAGTATTTGCACTCTGCACCCATGCAGACCGCATGGGTGTCCGGGCTCACTCGAACCGCTCGAGCACCGCGGCGGCGCCGAGGCCCCCCGCGGCGCAGATGCCGAGCACGGCCGTGCGCTTGCCGGTGCGCGCGAGCGCGTTGGCCATGGTGGTGACCATGCGCGCGCCGGTCGCCCCGAACGGGTGACCGAGCGCCAGGGAGCCTCCGTGCACATTCAGTCGCGCGGGATCGATGTCGCCGACCGCCTCTTCGCGCCCGAGACGCGCCCTCGCGAAGGCCGCGCTCCCGAGCGCCTTGGTCACGCTCAGCACCTGCGCGGCGAAGGCCTCGTGGAGGTCGACGAGATCGACGTCGGCGAGGGCGAGCCCCGCGCGCTCGAGCGCGCGTGGCACCGCGATGGCGGGCCCGATGAGCAGCTGGTCTCGGGGGTCTACGCCCACGTACGACCACGACCTGAACGACGCGAGCGGGGCCAGGCCCAGGGCGCGCGCCTTGTGTTCGCTCATGAGGAGGACCGCGCTGGCGCCATCCGTGAGGGCGCTCGAGTTGCCGGCCGTGAGCGTGCCGTCCTTCGCGAACACGGGGCGCAGCTTCGCGAGCTTCTCCAGGGTGGTGTCGGCGCGCACGAGGCCGTCGACCCGGATCTCGCGGCCGTCGGGCAGGCGCACGGGGACGACCTCGTCGTCGAAGAGCCCGTCGGCGATCGCCTGCGCGGCCCGCTTGTGGCTCGTGAGCGCGAAGGCGTCTTGGGCCTCGCGCGAGATCTCGTTGCGCCGCGCCATGCGCTCGGCGCTCTCGCCCATGACCTCGCCGGTCGAGCGCTCGGCGATCTTCGGCGCCCTCGGGAACACGTCGGTGAACGGGGCGAGCTGCGCGAGCGCCCCGAGCACGTCGGCGGGCGTGGGCTTACCCAGCGCGAGCGGCGCGAGGGCGTGCACGACGCGTTGGGGGAGCTTGATCTCGGCGTTGCTCGTCGAGTCGCTCCCGCCGGCGATGAGCACGTCCGCCTCGCCTCGCTCGATGGCCGCGGCGGCGAGGGTGATGGCCTGAAGGCCCGACGCGCAGGCCCGGGTCACCGTCATGCCTTCGCATGCGGCGCCGAGCCCCACGTCGAGGGCGATCTCCCGTGCGACGTTGGGCGAGGCGCTCGGGAGGATGACCCCGCCCCACACGATGCCGTCGACCACCTTGTAGGAGAGCCCGACCTTCTCGAGCAGACCTCGCACGGCCGTCGCGCCGAGGGCGATGGTGTCGACCCGCGTGAGGTCGCCGAAGGCCCGCACGAACGGCGTGCGCGCCCCACGAATGACGACGGCCCGGCCGCGATTTTGGCGGATGTTCTCGCTTCGGCTCATGCTCGCTCTCCTCTACGTCTCGGTGTTCTGCGCTCGCGCCCGCTCACGCGCCGATGAGGGCGCCGCCGCACACGCGCAGGGTCTGCCCCGTGAGCCCCTGCGATCCCGGCGTGGCGAGGAAGGTGAGCGCCTCGGCCACGTCCTCGGGGAGGCCCCCCTGCCCCAGCGCAGAGAGGCGCCGCGCGCCCTCGCGGATCGCGAGCGGCACGGCGGCGGTCATGCGCGTCTCGATGAAGCCTGGCGCCACCGCGTTCGCGGTCACGCCCCGCGCCGCGAGTCGCGCCGCCTCGGCCTGCACGAAGCCGAGGACCCCGGCCTTCGTGGCGGCGTAGGCGGTCTGGCCCATGTTGCCGGCGATGCCCGCGACCGACGAGAGCGCGAGGACGCGCCCGTCGTCGCGGAGGAGCGGATCGAGGGCGCGCGTGAGGCGGATGACCGCCTCGAGGTTCACCGCGAGGACCATGTCCCACTGCTCGGGCTTCATGCGCGCGAGGGTCTTGTCGCGGGTCACGCCCGCGTTGTGCACGAGCACGTCGAGGCCACCGCGGGCCGCCGCCGCGGCGGCGAGCCGCTCGGCCGCGTCGGGGGCGGTCACGTCGGCGAGGACCGGCGTGCCCCCGAGGGCGCGCGCGAGCTGGGAGACCTCGGGCGCCTCGTCGGGGCGATCCATGCAGAGCACATGTGCACCCTCGCGCGCGAGGGCGCGCGCGGTCGCCGCGCCGATGCCGCGGGCTGCGCCGGTGACGAGCGCCACCTTGCCCTCGAGGGGGCGCGTGCGCGGAGGCTCGCGGAGCGCGCGCGCGGTCGCCGACACGACGAGCGGCTGGGCGGTGACGAACGAGGAGCGCCTCGAGAGGAGAAACCGCAGCACGGGCGCCGCGCGATCGTCGGCGCCCTCGGCCACCCGGAGGAGGTTCGCGGTGACGCCGCGACCGCCGAGCTCCTTCGCGAGGCTGCGCACGAAGCCCTCGACGGCGGCGCGCGCGGCGAACGCGCCGGCGTCGCCCGCGGCGGGACGCGCGAGCACGACCACCCGGCCGCCCCGGGCCACGCGGCCCACGAGCGGCGCGAGGCCGTCGTAGAGCGCCCGCAGCTCGCGCACCGCCGCGAGGCCCGTCGCGTCGAGGACGATCCCCGCGAGCGCCGCACGCTCGCCGAGCGACTCGAGCGGCCGCGCGGGGCGCCCGTACGCCTCGCCTGGCCCTTGGAAGCTCGGGCCGAGCTCGGGGCTCCCGAGCAGCGGGTTCGCGCCGGCGCGGGCCAGCTCGTGCGCGACCACGGAGGCGAGCTCGGGGCGCGGGCCGGAGACCACCGCGACGGCCTCGTCGCGGAGCTCCAGGTCGGCGTACGGCCCGACGCCGCGGGCGAGCGGTTGAGGCAGCGGGAGCGGCAGGCGGAGCGCGCCGAGGACCTTGCGCGCGCTGGGGCTCGCGCCGAGCTGGAGCAGAAAATCGTGCAAGGGGGGCTCGTTCTTCGGTGAGGGATTGATGGGCGAGGTGCGGACGGCCGTCAGGTGAGCGTGAGCTCGCCGTCGAGATAGACGTCACCGCCCGGCGCGTCGCCGAGCAGGAGACGACCGCCCGGCGTGACGTACACGCCGACCGAGCGAGGCAGCGGCAGCGGCCGCACGAAGCGGGCGGAGACCTGGGCGAGGCGCGACACGTCGCCCGAGAGGCGCGCGCGCACCACGGCCTCCACCGAAGCAGCGAAGGTGGCAAACCCATGCAAAATACACGTCTTGAAGCCGGCGGCGCGCGCGACCATCGGGCTCCAGTGGATGGGGTTCACGTCTCCCGTGATCCACGCAAAATCGCGGCCCGCCGTGCGCCCGAAGCGGCGAAAGGCGAGCTCGTGAGCGTCGAGCGGAACTGTGGGTCGCGGGCGGGCGGGCTTTCCCCGAGGCGCCGAGGAGAGCGGCACGTACGCCGAGATGAGCGACGTGACCGTGTCGGGGGACGACCGCGTCCCGGTCACGACGCGCACCGTGAGCCGCGCGCGCGCGCCGTCGTCGTCGACCGACTCGAGCCTGGCGCGAAGCACGAGGGGTTCGCCCGAAGGCAGCGGCGCGTGCTGGAGCATGGTCGTCCCCGCGTTCAACACGCGGGCGAGCGGATAGGGCGTGCCCGCGAAGAGGCGCGACGCGACCGGGAAGGTCCACTGCGGGTAGAGGTGCGGCGGGAGGACGTTCCGGTAGTGCGCGGGGTCGCCGCCTGCGCCCCTCACGAACGCGCTCACGAGCGCGGGTGGCGGAGCGGGCGCGCGGTCCTCCACCCAAGCCCCTGGAGTGGCGCGTGGGCTCGCGGCGCGGGTGGTGTCGGAAGGCCGCCTGGGCGCCACGCTGGAGAGCGCAGCGCGACCAAGCGCCGCGAGGGTGCGTCCTTGATGCGCGAGCAGCAGAGGGGATGCCACCGCGCTCACTCCTCCGCCGCGGCGACGCTCGGCGAGGTCGTGCGCCCCTCCTCGGCGAGGCGCTGCAGCAGCCGATCGCCCGTGGTCGTGATGGCGTCGTAGAGGGCGCGCCCGCGGGGCTCGGCCCGCTCGAGCCACCGCTCCGCCCAAACGCGGCGCTCGGGGTGGGCCTTGGCCTGTTCGACGAGCAGCTCGGCGATCGCCTCGTCGGCGAGCAGCCGCGTGAGGCGCTCGGCGTGGAGCATCGCGTAGGCGAAGTCCTTCTTGGGGTTCCAGTCCTTCGCGAACGCCTTGGGCCACGACGTGAGGGGCTTGCCGGACAGCGATCGGAGCTTGCCCTCGGCGGTCTTTCGGAGGAGGTGCTGCGTGGCGAGCGCGGCCTGGAGGGAGAGCCGCCCGAGCGCCCGGTCGAGCGGATCGCGCGAGGACAGCGAGCGGACGCGCGCGTCCGCCATGCGACGCACGAAGGCCTGCGGGCGGGCGATGACGCCCATGAGCGTGTCTTTCATCGCCATGAGCGACTGGATCTGGCTCGTCCCCTCGTAGATCGGCAGCACGAGGGCGTCGCGGAGGAGCTTCTCGACCGGGTAGTCGCGCGTATAGCCGGAGCCACCGTGGATCTGCACGGCGCGCCGCGCGATCTCGACGGCCTTCTCGCTCGCGAGGTACTTGAGCAGCGGCGTGTAGCGCCGCGACATGCGCTGGTGGCGGGGCAGCTCGCGCGAGACCCGCGCGCGCTCCTCGGGCGAGGCCTCGGTGAAGAACCCCTGGAAGATGCCGAGCTTCTGGGCGCACTCCTCGTGGTACGCGGAGCGCACGGCGAGGGCGCGGAGGGCGATGATGTCGAGCTCCATCTCCTCGAGCATGTCGGCGATCATCTCGTGGCGCGCGATCGGCTTGCCCATCGACGTGCGCACCTCGGCGTAGTCGCGCGCGGCGCGGTACGCGGCCTCAGCGAGGCCGATGCTCTCGAACGCGACGCCCACGCGGGCGTTGTTCATGAGCAGGAGCATCGCGCGGAAGCCCTCGCCGCGCTTGCCGATGAGCTCGGCCGGCACCCGGTCGAAGCTCAACGACGCCGTCACCGAGCCGTGGTGGCCGAGCTTCTCCTCGAAGCGGTCGAGCGTGACGTAGCGCTCGCACGTGCCGTCCGGCCGGGTGTCGTAGGCCTTCACGAGGAACATGCTGAGGCCGGCGAGGCCCGCGTACGGATCGCTCGGGTCCTTCGCCTCCTCCGTGCGCGCGATGACGAAGTGCCACTTCCCATGGCCCGACGTGATGAAGATCTTCTGCCCCGAGACTCGCCAGGCGCCGTCCGCGTCTTGCTCCGCGCGGGTGCGGAGCTGCGCCATGTCGCTGCCGGCGTTGGGCTCGGTGATGTCCATGCAGCCCCAGGCCTCGCCGCTCGCGATCTCGCGGATCATCTCCGCGAACCGCGTGCGCGCGATGCGACCGCTCGGCACGTCGAACGTCGTCGATCCCTCGCGGATCGAGAAGGCGAGCGCCGCGAGGGCCATGCCCCCGTGGAACGAGAAGTGCGTCATGATCGACACGTCGGCGCGCGCGAGCAGCTCGCCCGCCATCATGTAGACGGTGAGCGGGGCGTTCAGGCCGCCGAGCTCGCGCGGCACGCACAGCTTGTGGAGCTCCGCGGCGCGCATCGCCTCGGAGATCTCGCGGAGGGCGGGCGCCTCCTCCGCCTGGCCGTCGACGATGTGCGAGTGCTCCACGTCGAGCCTGGCGGCGCGCGGGGCGACCACCTCGGCGGCGAGCTCGCCGAACGACTCGGCCACGTCGCGGTAGAACGACTTCGCCTCCTCCACGTCTTTGAAGCCGTCAGGCGCCCGGAACCCGTACTCGGTGAGCTCGACGAGCTCGGCCCAGGGCACGCCCTGGTCGAAGTAGAAGCGCAGGTCGTCGTTGTCGGTGAAGAAGTTCGCCATGGCGGCGCTTTCGGGGTTGCGGTGGGCGGCGCCCGCGGGTCGGGATGACCATCGGGACAGCCACGGCCTACCATATGGTAAGCACGTGTCAAGCGGCCTCCCTCGCGGCCACCGGCGCGTCACCGGGCAGCGTTGCCGCGGGGGATGCGGAGGTGCCATGCTCGGGCGATGGCTGCTGCACCGCCCGACGACCGGCGCCTGGAACCGGGCCTCCGCTACCTCCTCGTCACGGCGATGACGGCCGTCGGCGTCTTGCATTTCGCCACGCCGCAGCCGTTCGTCGAGCTCATGCCGAGGGTGTTCCCGGAGGGCGTGAGGCTGCCGCTCGTGCTCGTCAGCGGGGTCTGCGAGGTCGGGCTCGGGCTCGGCCTCCTGCCCACGGCGACACGACGCGCGGCGGCCTTCGGCCTGATGGCCCTCTACGTCGCGGTGTTCCCCGCGAACATCCGCATGGCCCTCGACCCGGACGCGTTCCACGTCCCGGCGGCGGTCGCGTACGGGAGGCTGCCCTTCCAGCTCCTCTTCTTGGCGTGGGCGTATCGCTACACGCGGCGCCCCGCTACCGCCCCTGCGACCACCTCGGAGGGCGCGTGACGTCCCTCGTCGTCCGCGACGCGCGCGAGGCCGATCACGAGGCCGTCGCGGCGCTGTTCCTCGAGCTCGAGACCCGCGAGCCTCCGCCTGGACGCGAGCGCTACGTGGCCGAGCTGCTTCGCGGCACGCAGGTCGCCGAGCTCGACGGGCGCGTGGCCGGGTACGTCTACGCCGAGGTCCTCGCGGACGCGGGGTACGTGCGGCACGTGGCGACCGCCCCGTGGGCGAGACGAAGAGGCGTGGCGCGAGCGCTCTTCCGCAGCGCGAAGCGCCGCTTCCGCGAGGCCGGCTGCGCGAGCGTGCGCCTCAACGTGAAGCCCGACAACCACCCCGCGATCGCCCTCTACCGCGACGAGGGCCTCGCGCCCGCGTACCGCTCTCGCGTGATGCGCTTCTCCCTCACCGCCATCCCGGGTAACCCACGCGAAGGCGTGGTGGGAGGGCTCCTCGACGCCGGGCGCGACGCCGAGGCCGAGGACCGCTTCAAGCTCCCGCGCGGGCAGCTCACCTCCGCGCGCGAGCGCGGCCGCGTGATGGTCGCGCTGCTCCGCCCCGAGCCCGCGCGCGCGACGCCCGCGATCGTCGGCGTGGCGTGCTTCGATCCCAGCTTTCCGGGCGCGTTCCCCTTCCGGGTCACCGAGTCGACCCTCGGCTCTGCGCTCCTCGATGCCTGCAGAATGCACGCGACGGTCGACGAGCTGCAGCTCGTGATCGAGGACGACGAGGCGCTCGGCGACTGGCTCGCCGCGGAGGGCGCCGAGACCCGCTTCGACCTCGATCACTTCGTCGGCGCGCTCGGCCCCGCGGACGCCGTCGAACGCTGACGTGGGCGCGCCGCGCGGCGCCTAACGGAACACGCGCCTACGGGCTCGCGAGCTCGACCTCGCCCGCGAGCGCGTCGAGGAACCGCGCGTGGTGGCTGAGCTGCCGGTCCTCCCGCCGGCCTTGGCCCTCGTAGGTGAACGCGAGCGCCCCGTCCTGCGAGAACGACTCGTAGGCCCACTCGTCGAGCGTCCCGAACGTCATGTATCCGATGGTCTCGACGCCCGAGCCGAAGAGGCCCTCCGGGAACGCCCGCGCGAACTTCGTCGACGCGCGGGAGTAGCGCTCCACGTGCGCGGGCGCGAGCGTGCCGTCGCGGAGGGTCACGGTGTCGCCCCACGAGTGGAGCAGCGCGCCGCGCGTGTCTTCCTGGCAACAGTGGTAGTCGATGAAGATCTTCACCCGCACGTTCGCCGCTCGGATCGCCCTCGACAGACCCTCGACCAGGGCGCGCGACTCGGGCTGCGTCGCCTTCGGCGCGGCGACGTAGGCCGCGAGCACGGAGCGCTGCTCCCCGCTGTACGAGACGACGCCGCGCTCGGCCGCCGCGAGTCGATCGGCGTACCTCCGCACGTCGAAGTCGCGGTTCAGGTCGGCGCCCGCCGCGTTCTCGCGCCGGACGGCCTCGTACCCGTCGGGGTTCACCACGGGGAGCAGCAGGAGGAGGCCGCCGCGATCGATCAGCGAGGCGATGTTCGGGTACTCGCGCGGGGCGCGCAGGAGCTCGGCCGGGAGGCGATCGACGACGCCGATGTACTCGTCGCCATGCACGACCTGGGTGAGCACGATCGCCGGCCGCGGGGCGCCGGAGGTGGGCGTCCTGCCGAGGGTGGCGAGCACGAGGTCTCGGCCCTCGGAGCTCACCCCGTACCGGGTCACGGAGAGCCGCTCGGGCGCGGAGGCCGCCAGGGCGTCGAGGCGCCCGATCAACGCGACGTAGCTCTCCTGGGGGACCGCCGAGGCGCGATGATGCTCGCGCCCGCCGCGGTGGCCGCCGCACGACGTCGCCGCGAGCAGCGCGAGCGCGAGCAGGGGCGCCCGCCAAGACCAAGTCGACATCATCCGTCCGTCACCGTGTCCCGGTGGCGCCGGAAGCGATCACCGTGGGAGCCCTTTTGGGGGCGCCTGTCGGAGGCTTTGCGACATGCACGGCGCTTGTGCGCAGGCGCTCGTCTCGGCTCGGCGCGCCATGCTAGTGATCTCGGCCTCGATGTGGGCGCAACGCGCGATGGTCACGGCTTCACGCAGGCCGCCTCGGGGGCAGCCTTTCCCGAGCCGAGCTCGCGTGTGGGGCTCGCGGGAAGGGAGCGAGTGACGGCGCCCACGGAGCACTGGCTCGCGTCGTTCGAGGGGCACCTCCTGCGGCGCTTGCTCAGCGCGCGGGCCCTCGAGCTCGCGCTCGCGAGCGCGGCCACCTACCGCGAGGCGCCGACGCGAGGGAGTGGTGACCTCGTGGAGGCGACGCTCGAGGTCGACCCCGAGCCGGCCCGGGTGTCGCTGCGCCTCACCCCCGGCGACGAGCGCGAGCGCGCGCTCATGGGCGCGTGCTCGCGCTGCACCCCGATGTTTGGGCCGTGCGCGCACATGGGGGTGTTGGCCGTGGACCTCGCGGGCTCGGCGGAGCTGCGACAGGCCCTCCTCGACGACGACCCCGACGAGGCCGCGCGGGCGATCGCGGGGGCGCCCGCGCGAAGGCGAGCCCTCCGGGTGGAGCGCGCGTTCGACGGGGCGCTCGCCGAGTGGCTCGGCGCGCACACGCCGCCGAGGCCCATCGTGCTCGCCGCCGCGCCCGCGCCGCGAGGCGAGGCGCCCGTGGGCCGCGACTACGGCGCCCGCCGCGCCTCGGGGGACGTCGCTGGCGCCGTGCTCGCCGTGTTCGCGCGTCCACGCGGCGACAAGCGGCTCTTGCCGCCGCGTGAGATCGTACGCCTCGCCGACTTCTCGCTCCGCGATCGCCGCGTCCTCGAGCACCTCCGCGATCGGGGGGGCGCGCGCAAAGCGGCCGTCGCGTCGGGCGTCGAGGCGTCGCTCGCGCTGGAGGCGATGCGCCAACACGGACAGGTGTACAATGCATCTTTCAAAGAGCGGCTCGCGTTCCGCCCTACGCGGACACGCCCGATCCTCCGCGTGTGGCCCGCCGAGGCCGGCGCGCCCGAGCGCGTCGAGGCCGCTTGGTCCACGGGCGAGAGCGAGCCAGATGTGCCCTTCGGCGAGGCCGCGTTCTTCCCGGGCCCGTTCCCGTTCGTGTGGACGCAGGCGGGCTCCATCTACCCCCTCGAGCCCGACGTCGATCCCGAGCTCGTGCGCCGGCTCGTCGCCGCCCCGATCCTCGAGGTTCCTCCCGGCAGGCTGCGCGACGTGGGGCTGCGGCTCTTTCACGGCGCCCGCGCTCGCGGCGTCTCGCTGCCTTCGCCGGAGGCCTTCGGGCTGCCACCGCTCGAGGTGCCGCGCTTCCTGCTCCGCGTCGAGGGCGAGCCCTTGGCGGTGCGCGCGACCCTCGTCGCGCTGTACGAGCGAGGCGAGGTCGTCCTCGCGCCGCCGCTCGGCGCGAGCGCAGCCGCGCCGCCGCTCCCCGACGACGGGCGCGATCTCCAGCTCGAGGGCCGCGCGCTGGCCCACCTCGGCGCCGTCGGCCTCGAGGTGAGCGATGGCGACGAGCCGGGCGAGGGGGCGACGCTCGAGGCGTCGGGGGAGGCCGCCGTGCGGTTCTTCCACGCGACGCTCCCCGCCCTGCGAGCGCTGCGCGACCCGACGGTGGAGATCGCCCTGTCCGCGCGCCTCGCGCGGGTCCGCGTCGGGGCGCCTGTCGCCGCGAGGGTGCACGTGGTGCTCGAGGGCGGCTGGCTCGGCACCCGCGTGAAGCTGGCGTCGGGAGAGCTCGAGGTCGAGCTCTCGCGGGTCCGCGACGCGCTGGCCGCGAACAGCGGCTGGGTGGTGCTGGACGACGGCACGCTGGCCCGCATCTCGGCCGAGGTGGGCGAGCTCTCTCGCGAGGCCCTGCAGGTGCTCGGAGAGAGCGGCGCCGGCCTCCTCCCGCCCCACCAGCTCGGCCGCATCGACCGCTGGATCGAGGCGAACGATGGCCGCGTCGACGCGGCCGTGCGGCGCCTCCGCAAGCGCCTCCGCGCGCTCGCCGTGGCCACGGAGCCCGAGCTACCCACAGGCCTCGTCGCCACGCTGCGGCCGTACCAGCGCCTCGGCCTCGCGTGGCTGCAGTTCCTCCGCACGCTCGGCGCGGGAGGGATCCTCGCCGACGACATGGGGCTCGGCAAGACCGTGACGACGCTCGCCTTCTTGCTGCGCGAGAAGGAGGTCTCGGGTCCGCGGCCGTCGCTGGTCGTGTGCCCCACCTCCGTGGCGGGCGGGTGGGTGCGCGAGGCCGAGCGCTTCACGCCGGGGCTCCGCGTGCGCCTCTACCACGGCGCCGCGCGTGGGCACCTCACGCCCGAGGTCCTCGCCGGGCACGATCTCTTCGTGACGACCTACGCGCTCCTGCGTCGCGACGTCGAGGCGCTCGAGAAGATCTCGTTCCGGGCCGTGGTGCTGGACGAAGCGCAGAACGTGAAGAGCGCGGAGAGCCAGGCGGCGCGCGCGGCGGGGAGGCTCCGCGCCGACCTGCGCCTCTGCCTCACCGGCACGCCGATGGAGAACCGGCTGCGCGAGCTGTGGTCGCTCGCGTCGTTCGCCAACCCAGGCATCCTCGGCGGCGCCCGCGACTTCGACAGGCTCTACGAGCGCCCCCTGTCGACGGACCCGTCGAGCGCGGTCGGCGACGAGCTCCGCGCCCTGCTGAGGCCGTTCTTGCTCCGCCGCACGAAGAGAGACGTGCTGCCGGAGCTGCCCCCGAAGACCGAGATCGATCGCGTCGTGTCGCTGTCGCGGGCCGACCGCCGCATCTACGACGCGCTCGCGCACACGCTCCGCGAGAGCGTGCGCCGCGACATCGAGCGCCGCGGGCTCCGCGCGAGCACGCTCAGCGTGTTCACGGCGCTCACCCGGCTCCGTCAGGTGGCGTGCGACCCGCGGCTCGTGGACCCGCGCCTCTCGGACCGACCGAGCGCGAAGCGCGAGGCCTTCCTCGAGCTGGCGCGAGATCTGTCGCAGAGCGGGAGGCGCGCCCTCGTCTTCTCCCAGTTCGTGGCGCTCCTCACGCTCTGGCGCGCCGATCTCGACGAGGAGGGCATCGCCTACGAGTACCTCGACGGCGCGACCGTGAAGCGAGACGAGGTCGTGCGCCGCTTCCAGGAGGGGTCCTCGCCGCTCTTTCTGATCTCGCTGAAGGCGGGGGGCGCTGGGCTGAACCTCACCGCGGCAGACACCGTGATCCACTGCGATCCGTGGTGGAACCCCGCCGTCGAGGACCAGGCCACGGATCGGGCCTATCGCATCGGCCAAGACCAGCCGGTCACGGTGGTACGGCTCGTCGCGCGCGGCACCATCGAAGAGAAGATCGGCTCATTGAAGGCGAAGAAGCGCGCGCTCACGAGCGCAATCATCTCCGACGAGCCGCGCGCGCTCCGCGGCATCACCGAGGAGGACCTGCGCCTCTTGCTCGGTGACGCGGTGCCCGAGGCGCTCGACGCCGACGCCGACGCCGACTCGGCCGCCGAGGACCCCGGCGTGCCGATCGCCTCGCCGACCGACACGCTCGCGACCCTCTCCGATGTGCTCGACCCGGACTACCACGCGCTCGTCGCCGAGGTCGCCTGGTGGCTCGCGCGGAGCGGCCGCGCGATCTCCGAGCTGGCCCGGGCGGCCGACGTGCCCCCCGGGTTCGTGGCGCGTCTCGCCGCGGGTGAGCCCTTCCCGTGCTCACGCGCCGTCGCGACTCGCCTGCGCGCCCGCATGGTGACGCGGTAAACGCCGAACGCCCCACCGCGAAATCCGGGAGCTTGAAGAGTCCTACACTGTACGCACCATTCTTGACGCCAATCGGTAGGTGGAGCGAGAGGCCTTTGCTGCTACTCTAAACCGTTGGAGGTATTCATGACTTCGCGCACGCTGGGCGGCCTGCTCACGGTTCTCATCGCGTCCTCCGGCTTCGTGGCCTGCTCCACGACGAGCGAACCCGCGCCGCCAACATCCGACGCGGGCGCCGCCGCCGACAGGAGCGCTCCGCCGCCCACCGACGCGAGCCCCACCGCGTCGGACGCGACGCCGCCGCCCCCCGTTGGCGGGTGCAAGGTCGCCGAGGACTGCCCCTCGAAGGTGTGCGACGCAGCCTCGGGCAAGTGCCTCGAGCCCTCGTGCTCCGACGGCGCTCGCAACGGCGACGAGACCGACGTCGACTGCGGCGGCGCCTCCTGCGAGAAGTGCGACATCCAGAAGGCCTGCGCGAGCCCCGGCGACTGCGCCTCGGGCGTGTGCCGCGGGTACCAATGCCGGGCCCCCGCGTGCGACGACGCGGTGAAGAACGGCACGGAGACGGACGCGGACTGCGGCGGTGGCGCGTGCGGGAAGTGCGCCGCGGGGAAGCGCTGCCTGGTCCGCGCCGACTGCGTGACCGACGTGTGCTCCGGGGGACGCTGCGCGGCCATCGTCTGCGACGACCGAGTGAAGAATGGCACCGAGACCGACGTCGACTGCGGCGGACCGGGGTGCCCGCGGTGCGCTGACACGAAGGACTGCCTCGGCGCGGGCGACTGCGCGAGCGGCTCGTGCAAGGACGTCGGATTGGGCCTCAAGTGCCAGCCTCCGAGCTGCACCGACGGCATCAAGAACGGCGCGGAGAGCGACGTCGACTGCGGCGGCGGGACCTGCCCTGCGTGCGTCTCGGGGAAGGCGTGCACGACGGGGACCGACTGCGCGAGCCAGGGCTGCAACTACAAGAAGGTGTGCTCGGCGGGGCGGAGCTGCACGGCCCGGTACGGCGGCGACACCTGCGGGTTCGGCGGCGCCGGCAGCGTGGGCCCGGAGGCGTGGGAAGACTGCTGCACGAAGACGCCGCTCGTCTCGGCCGGACAGACCGTGCTGTTCGATCGGTACCAGGTCACCGCCGGGCGCATGCGCGTGTTCCTCGAGGCGATCGGCTACAATGTGCGCGCCTTCGTCCAGCAGGCGCGCGCCGCGAACAAGATCCCGGTGCTCCCGGGGGTGCCGGGTCGCACCGTGCTCGAGCCCGCGTGGGACCTCTACCTCCCGGTGAGCTTCGCCGGAAACTCGCTGCCGACGGAGCTCTCCGGCTGTGCGCAGCGCGACTACTCGGGCGGCTGCGCACCGGGCACCGAGATCCGAGGCATTTTCACGGCGGTGTCACGCCACCTCGGCGGCTTCATCTTCGAGCGCAACGCCCAGACTTCGACAGGCTGCTTCGTGGGGTCGCCCGGGACGCACGCCTTCCGCTTCCCCGACGGCGCGCAGGACGGCCCGACTCCTGGCCAGTCGCAGGAGGTCTACGACACGAAGTCCATGCAGTGCATCGACTACCTCGTAGGACAGGCGTTCTGCGTGTGGGACGGCGGTCGCCTCGAGACCATCCCCGAGTGGCAAGTCGCGAGCGGGCCGGGCCCGAGCCCGTGGTCGCCAGGGTCTGACGCCATCCCCCGTGGACAAGGGAGCGCCACGTACTGGGGGTGCCGCTTCCCATGGATCACCGACGCCAACCAGGCCGGCTGTGAGCTCCCGTGGTCGGCCCCCGAGAGCATCGAGTACGCCGCGTTCCAGTACAGCTACGAGTACCCACGCCTCAGCGGCACTGACTACATCTCGTTCATCTCCGCGCCCGGCCGTACACGCGGTCGAGGTCCGGGGGGCCACGCCGACATGCGCGCCAACGTGTTCGAGCTCACCTCGACCGTCACGTACGACGACGATCCGTTCGAAGCGCGGCACCGCTGGTCGGGCAACGGCTCGTGGGAAGGCCACGGCTACAGCCGGAGCGGCGGCGGCAACACGATGTTGCTGAACAAGTACGGCAAGCTCGGGCTCCGCTGCGTGTTCCCGCAGTAGGCCCTCGCCCCGCCGGACGCGGCGCTGCCGCCCGCTCGCCCTGCGTGGGTGAGCGGGCTCGCCTCGACCAACCTCGGTCCCCGACGGCCGCTACGGGCCGGGGAACGCGCAGCGCAGGCCTGCGCGCGAGGTCTTCTCCATGAGGTTCAGCGTCGGACCGCCGGCGTACGAGTAGGCGTTGGTCTCCCACGAGCCGTTGCCCGACCAGCGCGTGCGCGCGGAGAGCGGGCTCGCGTTGAACGCCGCGAGGTCGGAGGTGATCTCGTACACGTTCCCAAGGAGATCCGCGTGGCCCTCGGGGCCACGACCGCGCGTGCGTCCCGGCGCGGAGAGGTAGACGATGGCGTCGGCCGCGCCAAACTTCGGATACTCGTACGTCGAGCGGTATGCCGCGTACTCGGTGGACTGGGTCGCGGGCCAGGGCGCGCTGCAGGCGCCCTGGGCGGCGTCGGTGACCCACGGGAAGTGGCACATCCAGTCGAATCCTGGCGAGAGCGCGCGCGGCGCGATCGCGACCGCGTGGCTCCACGGATAGGGCACTCCGCCGACGGCAACTTGCCACTCGTTCAGGGTCTCGAGTCGGCCGCCTTCCCACACGCAGAAGGCCTGCGCGAGCAGATAGTCGACGCACTGCATCGCCTTGGTGTCGTACAGGTCTTGGGAGTGCTCCGGCGGCGCGCCGTCCTGCGCGGCCGCGGGGAACCGGAAGGCGTGCGAGCCCGGGTCCGCGGGGTTTATCATGCACGCCCCCGGCGTCGTCGTCTGCTGGAAGAGGAAGCCGCCCACGTGCCGCGACGCGGCGGTGTATACGCCCGGGATCACGTTCTGGACGCAGCCGCCCGCGTAGTCGTCGCGAGCGCAGCCCGACAGCTCGCCGAGCACGGCCTGGCCGTTCCAGCTCACGGGGAGGTAGCCGTCCCACGCCGGGTCGAGCACGCTGCGACCCGCCAGCGACGGGTTGTCGGGGACCTTGTTCGCCGCGCGCGCCGCCTGGACGAAGCCGCGCACGTTGTAGCCGACTGCCTCGAGGAACACCCGCATGCGCCCCGCGGTGACCTGGTACTTGTCGAGCCTCACGGGGCCGTCGACGCTCGCGATGGTCGCCTTGGCGCAGCAGTCTTCCCACGCCTCTGGGCCGACGCTCCCGTCGCCCCCGAGACCGCAGGTGTCGCCGCCGAACCGGGTCGTGCAGCTCCGCCCCTGCGCGCAGACGCCCTTGTAGTTGCAGCCCTGGCTCGCGCAGTCGGTGCCCGCGCGACACACCTTCCCCACGGCGCACCCGGGGCACCCGGCGCCGCCGCAGTCGACGTCGCTCTCGGTGCCGTTCTTGATGCCGTCGGTGCAGCTCGGGGGTTGGCACTTGAGGCCGGCGCCCCTGTCGGCGCACACGTTGCTCGCGCAGTCGGCGGGGGTGAGGCAGGACTTCGCGTCGGAGCAGCGAGGACACGAGCCGCCGCCGCAGTCCACGTCGGTCTCGGCGTTGTTCTTGACGCCGTCGGTGCAGAACGGGCGCGCGCAGCGGCCGCCCACGCACACGTCGGTCTCGCAGTCGGCCGCGACGTTGCACCGCTTCGCGATACCGCACTTGGCGCACGGGCCGCCGCAGTCCGTGTCGGTCTCGGGGCCGTTCTTCACCGAGTCGTCGCAGGCGGGCGCTCTGCACTGCAAGGCACGGCAGACGCCCGACGTGCAGTCGTTGGGGTTCGCGCAGCTCTTCAGGGGCTCGCACTGGTCGCACACGCCGCCGCCGCAGTCCGTGTCGGTCTCCGTGCCATTGCGGACACCGTCCTTGCAGGTCGCGTCGACGCACTTGCCTTTCGGGATGTCACACACCTTCGAGGGGCAGTCGGCCGCCTTGGTGCAGTCGGGCTTGACCGGGCCGCTGTCGGGCGGGGGCGGCGGGGTGGTCCCCGTGGTCGTCGGCGTCGCATCCGCGGCGGTGGTGGCGTCGGGAGCGCCGCCGTCGGTGGGCGCAGGATCGACCGCGGTGGAGCACGCCCAGGCGAGCGTAGGCACGAGGAGCAGGGGCAGCGCGGAGCGGAGCGAGGGGCGAGCTGGCATGAGTCCTCCAAAGTCCACCTTACCACGCATTCAACTCTTGGGATGTCGCGCGTTCGGCCACAGAAGTCTGCCCGGCGACGCTCGCGACGAGCCTCCTCTCCTCGCTCGGCGCGCGTATCTTCCTGTGATGAACGAAGAGGCGCGAGGGAGGGGGCCGATGAGCGAGCGCTCAGAGGCGGGGCTCGGCGCGCGCGTGCGCGACTACGAGGTCTGGGGGCTGCTCGGCGAGGGGGGCATGGGCCAGGCGTGGCTCGCGCGCCATCGCCTGCTCGCGCTCCCCGTCGTCCTGAAGACCGTGCGCCGCCAGTTCGAGACCGACGCGAAGGGCGAGGCCAGGGTGCTGCTCGAGGCGAAGCTCATGGCGCGCATCGCCAGCTCCCGCGTGGTGCGCGCCATCGACGCGGGGGTGCACGAGCACCGGCCGTACCTCGTCGAGGAGTATGTCGACGGGATCGATCTCGCCGAGCTCGATCGCCGCCGCCGCGACGCGCTCGGCGTGGGCCTGCCGCTCTGGGCGGTGTGCGAGGCGATGCATGCCGCGTGCGAGGCGCTGCACGCCGCCCACCAGACGGGGGTGGTTCATCGGGACGTGAAGCCGTCGAACCTCTTTGGGTCTCCGCACACGGGCCTCCGCCTCGGGGACTTCGGGATCGCGGCGATCGCGCGGGATCCGGCCCAGGGCGAGGTGAGCGGGACGCTTCGCTTCATGGCGCCCGAGCAGCTCCGCGGGGAGGAGCCCACGGCCCTCGTGGACGTGTGGGGCGCGGGCGCGACCGCCTTCGATCTTCGCTACGGACAGCCGCCATTTCTCACGCCGGCCGAGATCCTCGATCCCGCGCTGCGGCCCCCCTTTCCGCGCGCGGAGAGCCCGGCGGAGGCCTATTTCCAGCACGTCGTGGGCGGGATGCTCGAGAAGGACCCGGGCGCGCGCACCGACGCGGCGCTCGAGCCACTCGACCACTTCGCGACGCTGGGGCGACTCCTCCGCGCGAAGGCTCGGCGCGGTCAGGTGCGCGCGCTGGGCCCCACTTCCCTCGTCGTCGACGAGTGCGTCGTCACGCTGCGAGTCGGCGATCTCGCGGACACCAAGGCGGACGCGCTCGTGTCGTCGGCGAACGACACGCTGCGCATGAGGAGCGGGGTCGCCGACGCGCTCCGCCGAGCCGGGGGGGACGCGATCGAGGCCGAGGTGCTCGCCCTCGGGCAACGCCCGCTCGGCAGCTGCGTGGCCACCGGCGCGGGCGCGCTCGCGGCGCGGCACGTGCTCCACGCGGTGAGCGCCTGGAACGAGGTGTCTTGCGTGGGCCGGGCCACGCAGCGGGCGCTGCTCCTCGCCGACGAGCTGGGGCACGGGCACCTCGCGGTCGCCGCGCTCGGTACGGGCGCCGCGCGCGTGAGCATGGAGGCCTCGGCGAGCGCCATGATGACGGCGCTCCGCCACCACGTCGCGCTCGGCGCCTCGCGGCTACGCCAGGTCGACGTCGTGCTCTGGGACGAGGCGTCTCTCCGCACGTATCAACGCGTCGCCGAGGAGGCCCTCCGCGGCCACGGCGAGGTGCTCGCGCCCGACGTGGGTCGCCTCGCCTCCGGGGGCGAGGTGCGCGTCGACGCGCCGACCCAGTTCGACACCGCGAGGCGAGATCGGCGAGGATAACTATCCGAATTTAATCCTATTTACTCCGCTTCATCTTCGTCGTCTTCGTCGTCTTCGTCGTCTTCGTCGTCTGGCGTTGGCGACGCAGCTGTTCGTGCCGGCCTGGTTCTCCACGGCGGTCATTTTCTCCCGCAGGTCGACCTGCGGAGGGAGCCTGCTCGCGGCGACCCGCGGGGAGCCGAGCTTCTTGCCGCCCCACCTCCTGGCGTCGGTGCGTGGTAGCCACAGAGGGTTCGTTGGGTGCCGTCCGGTCGCTCGAAGATGAACGGGGGCGCCATGAGTCCGAACGTACCGGCGGCGGTCTCCCTCGTGTCAAGGGCGTGACGCAGCGGCTCGCGACGAGGCGCGCCAACGAAGGCGATTCGTGCTCTCCTGGTGGCATGCGGCACTGGAAGATACGCGCCCACGAGCGGGCCCTGGCGGCGCTCGGGCTCCTCGGACCGGTGGCCGTCACGCTCGCGCTCACGCTCACGGCCGCGGGCCCGGCGCACGCGTGCTCGGTGCCGCTCGCTTGTGGGTTCACGCTCCCGCAGGCCAGCACGCGCGTGCCATCGAACACCCCTGCGATCGGCGTGGGCAAGCACGGCACCAACGTGCCCTTTCTCCTCCTCGTCGACGAGACCGGCGCTCAGGTCCCCGCCACGCGCGAGGCCGTCGACGGATCGACCTTCTTGCGCCCGACCTCCCCGCTCAAAGAGAATGCAACCTACACACTTACGGTGGGCTGCAACACCGACGGCGGGGTCGGCGGCCTCGACGGCGGCGCCGAGGCGAGCGTCAAGAAGATCACGGCGGGCGCGCCCACGCCGCTCCCCACGTCCCTGGGGCGGCTGAAGCTCCTCGAGGCGCGCGACGAGGCGGTGTCCACCCCCGGCGAGGCCGACTGCCAGGGGCTGCGGCGCGCCAAGATCGCCCGCGTCCGGTGGACGCCGGATCCCTCGCTGGCCGCGTTCAGCCCGATGCTGCTCGTGACGAAGAACGGCGCGCCCGACTTCTACGCGGGCAACAACGGCTCCGGGAACGATTCGCTCAAGGTGGAGCTTGGATCGGGCACGAGCCCGCTCGAGTTCGACGTCAAGCTCAAGTGCCTCGCGCTGATCCAGCGCGCCGAGCTGTCGGGAGGTGTGTTCGGCGCGGCCCCCCTCCCCGTGCTCACGGTCGACGTGCCCGCGTGCATTACTTCGCCGGGTGAGCCGGGGCCGGCGGTCGACGAGGGCGGCTGCGCGGTGAGCGGGCCCAGAGCAACGCGCCCGGCGCTCGCCGCGGCGGGCCTCACCGCGCTCGCGCTGGCGGCTTGGGCCGCGCGCCGTCGACGCGTCAGCTGACGCCTCTGCGAAATGCCGCAGAGCGGCATGACGATCGTTCGCGTTTGGAGTCAACGCGCGGTTGCGTTTCGCGTCGATCTGTCCAAGGGTGGGGTTTACGTGACCCACCTGCCTCGTTCACCTCGGGGCACCCTCCGCGAGGCCCCGATGATGCACGAGACCACCCCCACGACCGCCGCATCCACCCCCCCTCAAGCACCGCAGGCAACCTCGCAGCCGCTGGGCTTCGGGAGGGTGTTCTCCGACACGATGGTCCTGGGCCGGTACACCGAGGGGCGCGGCTGGCACGACTTCGAGTGTCAGCCTCGGCGCGCGCTCTCGCTCGATCCGGCGGCGGCCGTGCTCCACTACGGCCAGACGCTGTTCGAGGGCCTCAAGGCGTTTCACGGCGCGGACGGCAAGGTGCGCGTGTTCCGCTTGGACGCGCACCTCGCCCGCATGCAGGGGGGTACGGCTAGGCTCGCCATGCCGAGCCTCGATGTGGCGCGCGTCCGCGAGGTCCTCCTCGAGCTGCTGGGACGCACCAGGAGCACCATCCCCAAGGGCCGCGGGGAGGCGATGTACATTCGGCCGCTCGTGATCGCGCACGAGGGCTTCTTGGGCGTCCGTCCCTCCAAGGAATATACGTTCATCATCCTGCTCTCGCCCGTCGGCGACTACTACGAGGGTGGCATGCGGCCGCTGCGCATCTGGGTCGAGCGGGAGCACGTCCGCGCGGCTCCCGGCGGGCTCGGAGCCGTGAAGACCGGCGCGAACTACGCGGCGAGCCTGCTCGCGGCCCACCGCGCCAAAGCCGAGGGCTACGATCAGGTGCTCTGGCTCGACGCGATCGAGCGCAAGTACGTGGAGGAGGTCGGCACGATGAACCTCTTCGTGCGCATCGGCGACGAGGTCATCACGCCCCCGCTGGACGGCGGGAGCATCCTCGCCGGCATCACGCGAGCGAGCGCGCTCACGTTGCTTCGCGCGTGGGGCGTGAGGGTATCGGAGCGCCGCGTGTCGATGGACGAGCTCGTCGATGCCGGCCGGGGCGGGCAGCTCCACGAGGTGTTCGGCACAGGCACCGCCGCGGTCGTGGCTCCGGTGGGGGAGCTCATGTGGGGCGCCGAGCGGATCTCCGTCGGCAAAGAGTCCGCGATCGCCGATCGCCTGCGCGCAGCCATCACCGGCGTCCAATACGGCACCGCCGAGGACACCCACGGCTGGGCGACCGTAGTGTGAGCGAGGGCGGCGCGCCTCCGCGCTCCTCGCGGGCGGCGCTGCACCTCATGATAGGCTCCAGCTCGTGTCAGACATCGTGGTCGAGCGCACCGTCGAGTGCACGGCGAGCGCCGCGGCGCTCTGGCCGCTGCTCACCGACACCGAGCGTCTGAACCGCGCGATCGGTCTCGGGCCGATCGCGCTGACGCCCAACGACGACGCGACGGCGGCGCGCTACCTCGTCAAGACGGTCTCCGGAGGTTTCCCGCTGGAGTACGAGGAGCGCCCGTACGAGTGGAGCGCGCCCGAGCGGTTCAGCGTACGGCGGATCGTGCGTCGGGGCCTCGTCAGCGCCCTCGCGCACAGCTTCGCGCTGGAGCCGGGGCCGGGCGGCGAGGGCACGACCGTGCGGGTGCGCGTCGTGATCACGCCCAAGAGCGCGCTGATTACGCCCATCGCGCGCCTCCAGACCGTGAGGTTCGTCGCCAAGCTCGCGGCGTTCGTCGCGTCGGTCGATCGGGAGGTGGCGGGCGCTGCGAGCGCGCCCGCAGAGGCCCACGTCCACGCGGACACGCTCGACCGCGCGGCCGCGACGCTGCTCGCCGCGGTCGAGGGCGACGAGCGCGCCGCCGCCGACCGCCTGCTCACGCTCGTGCGGACCGGGGCCGATCAGTCGCTCGACCGCCTCCGCCCCTACGCCCTCGCGCGCGAGTGGGGCCTTCCGCGACGAGCGGTGCTGGGCGCGTGCCTCGCCGCCGTGAGCGCCGGCGTCCTCGAGCTCACCTGGGATCTCGTCTGCCCGAGCTGCCGCACCGCCTCGGAGCGGCTCCGCGCGCTGTCGGTGCTCGACGCGCACGCACACTGCCAAGTGTGCGATATTTCTTACGATCTTGACCTCGATCGCGCGGTCGAGGCGACGTTCCGACCCCCGGCCTCGGTGCGCCTCATCGACGAGGGCCCGTACTGCATCGGCGGGCCCGCCCGGACGCCCCACGTCCTCACGCAGGCGCTCCTCCCTGCCGGCGGCGAGATCGAGCTCCGCGCGCCGACGCAGCCCGGTCGTTACAGGCTCTTCGTACGCGGAGGACCCGCAGCGATCCTGCGCGTCGCGCCGGCCGCGGCCCCTGGCGCGCAGCCGAGCCTTCACGCGCGGACCGGCCCGGGCTCGCTCGAGCCACCGCAAGCCGATCTCGCCGTGGGCGCTCCCATCCGCGTGACGAGCGCGCACGCGGGGGAGCTCCACCTGAAGATCGAGCGGGTCGACTTCGCCGACGAGGCGGCGACCGCGCACGACCTCAGCATGATGCCGACCTTTCGCCGGCAGTTCGCGCGCGAAGTGCTGCGCCCCGGCCTCACGCTGCGCATCGGGCGGGTCGCGCTGCTCTTCAGTGATCTCACGGGCTCGACAGCGCTGTACAGCGAGGTGGGCGACGCGCTCGCCTTCGCGCTGGTTCAGGACCACTTCGACGCGCTCGGCGCGGCGGTGGGGGCCCACGGCGGCGCGGTCGTCAAGACCATCGGAGACGCGGTGATGGCGGCGTTCGGCAGCGAAGAGCAGGCCGTGCGCGCGGCGGCGGCGATGCACGCGAGCTTCGCCACGCTCCGCGCGAGCCGCCCCGAGGCGACGGGCGTCGCCCTCAAGATCGGCGTCTACGCGGGCGCCTGCTACGTCGTGACCGCCAACCACACGCTCGACTACTTCGGCCAGAGCGCGAACCTCGCGGCGCGCCTGCAGGGCGAGGCCGCCGCGGGAGAGCTCGTGCTCACAGAAGAGCTCGCCGACGCCGCGCGCGCGCGTGGGTGGCTCCCCGCGGAGGCGCCGCTCGAGGCCTTCGAGGCGCGCCTCAAGGGGATCACCCGCCCGCTCCGCCTCACGCGCGTGCGCCTCGACGATCCTACGCCGGGGGCGTGAGGCTCGCGCTCAGTCCGCGCCGGCGTCGGACGCGTCCCCCGGGCTGCCTCCCTCGGCGGGCGAGGCGTCGAGGCCAGCCTCGGCGGCCCCGTCGCCGCCGGCGTCTCCCAGCGCGGGAGCAGGGGCCACCGCCCGGGGCGCGTGCACCACGACACGCACGAAGTAGTCTGCGCACGTGCCGTTGACGAGCCCCATGCTGTCGGAGGTGACGTTGTACATCTTCACGACGTCGCCGCCGCCCTGCGTGAAGTTCGAGCCCGACTGGTTCGGGCGCTCGTCGGCCGACAGGAACACCTGCACCGAGGTGGGCGTGCGCCCCTTCATGTAGCCGCCGTAGAAGAGCACCCACGTGCGCTGGTGGGGGTACGGCAGCCAGTTGCCATCGAGCGGAGACGACTCCCACGTGTCCTCGTCGAGGAGGCGCCCCTCCCCCTCCTTGAGGCCGTAGAGCTCCTGCGAGGGATCGCACGCGCGCGTGAGGCACGCGGGGGTGGCCGCCACAGTGGCGAGCGCGCACGCCAACGCCGACGTCGTCGCGAACCCGACCGCCGCGAGCGCGAGCCGCCCGCGGCGCGGTGCGGGGGCAGCGCGGTCAGCGCGGTCAGCTTTGGAGGAGCTCGGCGGCACGGAGCGCATGGTAGGTCAGGATGAAGTCGGCGCCGGCGCGGCGAATGGAGGTGAGCACCTCGAGCGTCGCGCGGTCGAGATCGATCATGCCGCGCTCGGCCGCGGCGTGCAGCATCGAGTACTCCCCCGAGACGTTGTAGGCGGCGACGGGCAGCGTGGTTCCCTTGCGCACGTCTCGGAGGACGTCGAGGTACGGCAGCGCGGGCTTCACCATGAGCATGTCGGCCCCCTCCTCCTCGTCGAGCGCGGCCTCGCGCAGCGCCTCGCGCGCGTTGCCGGGGTCCATCTGGTAGCCGGCTCGATCGCCGAACTTCGGCGCGCAGTCGGCCGCGTCGCGGAACGGCCCGTAGAAGGCGCTCGCGTACTTCACGGCGTACGACAGCACCGACACGTCGGCGAAGCCCTCGCCGTCGAGCGCGCGGCGGATCGCGCCCACGCGGCCGTCCATCATGTCGCTCGGCGCGATGATGTCTGCGCCCGCGCGCGCGTGGACGACGGCCATCTTCGCGAGGATCTCCACGGTGGCGTCGTTGTCGACCTCCTTGCCCCGAGGGCCGTCCTTCAACACGCCGCAGTGACCGTGCTCGGTGTACTCGTCGACGCACACGTCGGTCATGACGAGCAGCTCGGGGACCGCGTCCTTCATCTCGCGTACGACGCGGGGCACGGGCCCGTCGGGGTCGAGGCCCGTCGTGCCGCACGCGTCCTTCTTCTCGGGGAGACCAAACAGGATGACGCCGGGGATACCGCGCGCCAGCAGGTCCTTGGCCCACGCGCGCGCCTGCCCAACGGGCAGCTGCGAGACGCCCGGCATCGAGCCGATGGGCCGCGGCGCGTCGAGCCCCGCATGGAAGAACATCGGGTAGATCAGATCGCCGGGGGTGAGCGTGGTCTCGCGCACCAGCCGGCGGAGCTCAGGAGTTCGCCGGAGCCTGCGAGGTCTCATCTCGGGAAAGCCCATGGCCGGCACGATACACCGCACCGCGCCCGCTGCGCGCCCGCGCGCGACGGAGGGCGCCGTTTTCGCGGAGGTTCGCGCGAGCCGCGTGAGGAAAGTTGTGTCTCGCCCGCTTCTCGACCAAAACGAGGGGATGCGAATCCGACGGGCTCGGCTCGGCCTCCTCTTCCTGGTGTTGGTCAGCGCGGCGTGCGGCAGCCGCACCGGCCTCTTCGGCCCCGAAGACGCCGCCGCTCCCGTCCCCGACGGTTCAGTGCAAGATGCACGCAATGACGCTCCGACCGACAGCGCGACCGACGCCCGCCCGGACGGAGGCAGCCTCGACGCCCTGCCCCCCATCGACTCCGCGCAGAGGCCCGACGTCGTGAACCGCACCGACTGCCCCGACGCCTCGGGCACGCTCGTGTACGTGGTGACATCGCGCAACGAGCTCTACGCCTTCTACCCGCCCGATCTGGGCTTCCGCCTCATCGGGACGCTCGCGTGCCCCGCCGGCGACGCGACGCCGTTCTCCATGGCCGTCGACCGCCGAGGCGTGGCCTACGTGCTCTTCACCGACGGCAACCTCTTCCAGGTCAGCACCCAGACCGCCGCGTGCGTCGCCACGCCTTTCCGGCCAGGGCAGTCGGGATTCACCACGTTCGGGATGGGCTTCGCGGCCGACTCCACGGTGCCAGGCCTCGAGCGGCTCTTCGTGGCCGACTCGAGCGGGGGCTTCGGCATCCCGACAGGCTCGCGCCTCGGCGCGATCGACACGACGGGCTTCGCGCTGTCGCTCATCGGCCCGTTCGTGCCCACGCTGCCTCGCGCCGAGCTCACGGGCACCGCGGACGGCCGCCTCTTCGCCTACTGGCCAAACGGGACGGCCGCGGTCCCACGCGGCTCGATCGCCGAGGTCGATCCCGGGACGGCCGCCGTGCGCGCGCGCACGGACGTCCCGGTGGGCACCTCGAACGACGCGTTCGCGTTCGCCTTCTACGGCGGCGACTTCTGGATGTTCAACTCGCCCGACGGCACGACGTCCGACGTCTCCCGGTACCGCCTCGCCGACGGCACGACGACCACCCCGCTCACGTTCCCCGAGACCATCGTGGGCGCGGGCGTGTCGACCTGCGCCCCGAGCCAGTAGCCTCCCCGAGAGCTCACCTCCCGGCGTCTTGAAGGGGCGCCCTGCGCGGTTTCCGCTTGCTCTGCGCGGCCTTCGCGCCAACAGTGTGCGCCATGCGGAACCTGCACGTGAGCCCCGAAGGGGTGAACCAAGGTCGATGGCGGCCCCAAGCCGTGGGCGAGGTGTCGCCATGAACACGCAAGCGAGCCGCCGGCGAGCGGTGGGTCCATCCCGCCCGACCGAGCGGAGGAAGGCATGAACGCCCCTCGAGCGGCTCGGCTCCTCTCGGCGGGCATCTTGGCCGCCTCGTTGATGGCCCTCGCGGTCGCGTGCGGAAGCCGCACGGGCCTGTTCTCCGACGAGCTCGCCGAAGGTGGCCCCTTCCCTCCGCCCAACCCGTCGGCCCTCCCGGACGCCTCGCGCGACGCCGCCGTCGACCGAGCCGTGCCCGAAGACGCGCTCCCTCCGCTCGACGCCAGGGTCATCCCCGACGTCGTCCAGAGCGACTGCCCCGACGCGGCGAGCACGCTCGTCTACGTCATCACGACCGACAACGAGCTCTTCTCGTTCTACCCGCCCGACGCGAGCTTCCGCCTCATCGGCCGCATCGCGTGCCCCGCGCCCGCCGGAACCACGCCCTTCTCCATGGCGGTCGACCGCAACGGCGTCGCCTTCGTGGCGTTCAACGACGGAAACCTCTACCGCATCAGCACCCTGACGGCCGCCTGCACGAAGACCACGTTCGCGCCAAATCAGCAAGGGTTCTCGACATTTGGAATGGGCTTCGCGACGAAAGATCTCGGCCCGGCCGAGTCGCTCTTCGTCGCGGCGGACAACCAGTCCGGACCGCCCCGAGGCCTCGGCGTGATCGACACGACCACCTTCAGGCTCACCTCGCTCGGCGCGTTCACGCCCAGCATCGACCGCGCCGAGCTCACGGGCACCGGCGACGGGCGCCTCTACGGCTTCTACACGAAGGCTGGACGCGAGGGCTCGTTCATCGGTGAGATCGACAAGGCGAACGCCCGCGTGGTGGGCGAGACCCAGCTGCGCACGGTCGATCAGGGCTCCGGCTGGGCGTTCGCCTCCTGGGGCGGCGACTTCTACCTCTTCACCGCGCCGGACAGCCCCGCGTCGCGGGTCACACGCTACCGACCGAGCGACAACTCCACGACGATCGTCGCGAACCTGGGCACGCTCGTCGTCGGCGCGGGCGTGTCGACGTGCGCCCCGAGCCAATAGCGGGCGCGCTCCGCGGACGCTGCGTGATCGTCACGCGCGCGGCGACGCAGGCCGAGCCGCTCATGGAGGCCCTCCTCGCCGAGGGCGCCGTTCCGCGCTCGCTGCCGATCGTACGGATCGAGCCGCCGCCCGACCCTGGGCCGCTCGGGCGCGCGGTGGCGGCGCTCGCCGCGGGGGAGTACGGCGTGGTGGTCTTCACGAGCCAGAACGCGGTGGGCGCGGTGCTCGCGGCGATGGCCTCGCAAGGCCTCGCGCCGACGGCCATGCAGCGCGCGCGGGTGTTCGCGGTCGGCCCGGCGACGGCGCGCGGGCTGACGGGCGCCGGCGTCGTGGTCGATGGAGTGGCGCGCGAGTTCCTTGGCGACGCGCTCGCGCCGGTCGTGCTCGCCGATCTCGGCGAGGCGCGCCCGCGCGTCCTGCTCCCGCGCGCCGAGACCGCGCGGGGAGAGCTGCCCGCCGCGCTCGCGGCGCTCGACTTCCCGGTCGACATCGTCACCGCTTACGTCACGCGCCGCGCGCACCCCGTCGCGATGGGAGCGCTCGTCGACGAGCTGCTCGCCGGCCACATCGACGCCATCACGCTCACGTCGGGCAGTACGGCCTCGAGCCTGCTCGACGCGCTGGTCGATGCCGTGGGGGAGGTCCGCGCGCGGGAGGCGCTGGCCCGCGCGGCGCTCGTGAGCATCGGGCCGCGCACGACCGCGACGGCCGAGTCGATCGGACTGCGCGTCGACGCGACCGCCTCCGAGCACACGACCGGGGGGCTCGTGGCGGCGCTCCGCGCGCATTTCGCGCTTCGCGACCGACCGCCGGCTAATTGACAAGCGGCGGGCCGAGAAGCGATGCTGCATTCGCCGAGTTTTCGGCGGCTCTATCCACCTCTGGCGTAGTGACGCACCGTGCGTTCTGTGTGAACCGCCCATGTCGTCCTTGAGTTCACTCCTCGTCCAGCGCGAGCTCGCGACGATCCGCGACGTCGAAGAGGCGCTCGCGCGCCAGGTCCTCTACGGAGGCGATCTCGCGACGAACTTGCTCGAGGTCACCGCGGTCGACGAGGCAGCGCTCTCGGGCACACTCGCGGAGTCCTGCGGGCTGCCCGCCGCGCCGTTCCGCGAGCTGCCCGTAGCGCCGCCCGAGGCCCGCGACCTCATGACGCGAGAGCAGGCCGCCGAGCACGGCGTGTTCGCGCTCGGCGTCGAGGGAGGCGCACTCGTGCTCGCGAGCTCCGCGCCGCTCGCGCCGGATGTCGTCGCCGCGCTCGGCGGGTCGTCTCCCTCGCTCGTCGTGCGAATCGCGCCGATCTTTCGGATCTACCAGGCCATCTCGCGCGACTACGGCGCGACCTTGCCGCGGCGCTACGCGCGCTTGCTGAAGCGCCTCGGCGAGAGCGTCCCCGCCCCGATCAAGGACGGGCCGAGGAAGGCGACTCTCCTCGAGTTCCCCGAGGCGACCACCAAGAAGCCCGCGGAACCCTCCGCTGGCCTCCCCGAGCTGGCCCCGTCGGTCCCGGAAATCTTCGTCGACCCGATCCCGTCCAGCATGGGCACCGACGGCCCGCCGACGTCGCCTGGCGGGGAGCCCGCCCTCACGAGCGCCGCCCCGACCGTCGTGACGCCGCCTGCGGCCTCCGCTCGCGAGGCCGCCGCGCAGTCTCAGGCGGCCTCAGTCGAAGCGCCTACGCCCGCCGAGGCCCCGGCCCCCGCCGAGGCCGCCCCGCCCGCCCCCACCGTGCGCGCGTCCGGCTTCCCCACGTCGTTCATCGCCGGCGAAGCGCGCGCCCACAACCGGGTAGGGCAGCGACGACGCGGCCCGCTCACCTTCGCCGTGGCGAAGAAGGAAATGGACGAGGCCGACGGCCGGGACGCGGTGCTCGATCTCGTGTTCGAGTTCGCACGCCAATTCTTTGAATTTTCAGCCATTTTTGTCGTCCACGGCGACCTCGCCGAGGGCCGCGACGCCGCCGGCAACGGCGCCTCCCGCGACAAGGTCGCGAGCCTCGGCGTCCCGCTCGAGCCGAGCTCGATCCTCGCGATGGCGCGCACCACGCTCCTGCCGGTGTTCGCGGTCCCCGACCCCGCGGGGCTCGACGCCGTGCTCGTCGCAGACCTCGAGCGCACCGGGCGATCGGCCGTCGCCGTCATCCCCATCGTCGTCCGTCGCCGCCTCGTCGCGCTCTTCTTGGGCGACGACGGCGAGACGAACGTCGAGGCCACGGGCGTGCAGGAGGTGACGTCCTTCGCGGCGCTCGCGGGCGCCGCCTTCGAGCGTCTCATCGTGCGCCGCAAGCGCGATGGGAGGCCCACGGGCGCCCCCACCGGGGCGCCGTCGCGCGCCCCAGGCGCCGGGTCGTCCCCGCCTTTTGCGCTCAAGCCGCCGCCCAATCCGGTCCCCACCTTCGCGAGCAACGCGGAGCCCCGAGCCCCCATGGTGGAGCGTGTGGCCGCCCCGGCAGACGAGCCACCCGCGCCCCCCAAGGAGCCTCCAGGCGTCACACCAGCCCTCGCGACCGAGGTCGAGCCCGCCCCGGAGCCCCCGACCGCGCAGGAGCCCGTCCCCACGCTCGCTCCCGCCCCCGAGCCCGCGCAGGAGGCGGCCGCCCTGGAGCCGGCGCCCACCACGCAGCGCGAGCCCGAGACGGCGGCCGACCCGAGCTCCGCCGAAGTGTCGGGTGACCGTGCGACGCTCGTCGATCCGCCGTCCTTCGGCGCCCAGCGTCTGGCGATCTCTCCCCGCCCCATGCTCGACGCGCCCGCGGTCGATGCCGGCGCGCTCGCGCCAGCGAGCCGTCCGCGCGAGCTCGACTCCTCGCCGCCTCCCACGATGCGGCGCACCCGCGACTCGCACCCGACCGAGCCGGGAGGCTTCTCACTCTCCGAGCCGGCGCGCCCCAGCCACGCCATCCCCGAGGTGGTCATCCCGCCGCTCAGCGCCGTGCCGGCGCCCCTCCCCAGCGAGCGCTTCGCCGCAAGCGCGCGCTTGCCGCCCAGCCGGAGCGACCTCCCGACCGCGCTCCCGAGCGTCATCGTCGACGTTGGCAGCGAGTACGCCGCGCTGATCGACCGGGTGCTCGCCGGCGACGAGGATGCCGAGACGAAGCTGCTTCACGCGGGTCAGCACGCGATGCCCGCCATCCTCGTGAGGTTCCCCGGCACGCTCAAGGTCGACGTCGCCGCGCCGCCACCCACCGGCCTCCCGCGCGCGAGCGAGTGCGGGAACCTCCTCCGCCTCGTGGCGCGGCAGCGGCGGGTGGCGCTCCCGTACCTGCTGACGGTGGTCGACGAGCGCGACATCGATCGTCGCTTCTGGGCGACCTACCTCCTCTCGGAGCTCCCGTACATCGAGAGCATCGAGCCGGCGGTGCGCGCCCTGTTCGACCCCGAGCCGCGCGTGCGCGGCGCCGCGCGCGTCGCGGTGCGCGTCCTCGGCGAGCTCTACCCCACGTTCACCGTAGAGCGCCTGGTCCGCGTCGTCGCCGACGCCCGCCACGACGCCGTGCGCAAGGTCGTGGCGATTCAGCTGCTTGGTGAGCTGCGCGAGGCCGGCGCCGTGGAGCACCTCGTGCCGTGCCTGGCCGATCCGCAGCCCGAAGTGGCGGCCGCCGCGCGCTCGAGCCTCATCCTCGTCACGCGCCAGGATTTCGGCCTCCACATCGCTCACTGGAGCGCGTGGCTCAGCGCCAACGCGGCGCGCCAACGGGTCGAGTGGCTCATCGATGCCCTCGCTCATCCCGCGTCCGGAAACCGCGCGGCAGCGCTCGAGGAGCTCCAGAAGCTCACGAAGAACACGTTCGGCTACCAGGATGAGATGTCCAAACGCGACCGCGACCGCATGCTCCAGCGCTTCCGGGACTGGTGGGCGGTCGAGGGCCGCGCGCGCTTCGGGCGCTGATCGCGCCACGCGCAAGTTGGCACACGCCGACTCGCGCCACCCCGCAGCCACGACCACGCGCCGTGCGGCCGTGGGCGTGGCCGATCGTGGACACGCGTTGTGACCTCAGGATCACGGCGGCCTTGACGAATCGCGCGACCCTGCAAGAACAAGGGGGCGCGGCAGGCCGCCCGACGCCCGTTCCTGTGTGGCACGCACTCTGCTTGGCGGTCCTGACGAGGTGCCCCATGACGACATCCGCTCCCGCTCCTGACCACTCCCGCGCCCGCGCTCCCCGGATCGCGAGGGTCGCCGGGCTCGCGCTCGCCTTCTGCGCGGCCTGGGCCCCGGGCTCGCCGCTGGAGCGGGCCGCGCACGCCACCGAAACGGCGGCGGTGACCGCGGATCTCACGAGGTTCTCGAGCGGCAGGGCGCTGAAGAGCAACGTCGTCCCGCCCGGCAAGGACACGCGCTACGGGCGCGCCGAGGTCCTCGTCACGGCGCCGCTCGAGCTCGTGCGACACGAGGTCACGGCCTACAACCGGTACCGCGAGCTCGCGCCCGACAAGTTCAACCGCTCGCGGATCATCGCGAAAGAGAACGGTCTGACCGACGTGTACATGCAGGTGCCCATCCTCGGCGGCATGCTCGTGCTGTGGCAGGTCATGCGCTTCGGCCCGGTCACGTCGGCCGGGCCCGGCGCGGAGCGCGTCGAGGGCTCGTACGTGCGCGGCAACCTCAAGGCCTCCAACGTCATCTACACGCTCACTTCGGTCGACGCGCGGCGCACGATCTTGCGAATGGACCTGCTCGTGCTGCCCAACATGACCGCGCCTCAGTCGGTCGTGGACGAGGAGCTGCGCGACGCCGCCGCGACCGCCATCGAGGGCATGCGCGACCGCGCCGAACGCCAGGCGGCGCCCCCCGCGGCGGTGGCTTCGTCGGCCCCCGCGTCGCGCTGAGCGCCCGCTCGCGGCTCAAACCAAGGCGCGAAGGCTCTCAGGCGGAAGCAAGGAGCCTGGCTCGCCAGTCGGTCGGGAGATCGAGGAAGCCGTCGTTGTAGAGGCTGTCGTACACGGCGTCGCAGATGATCTCGCACACGTCGCTGAAGATGAGCGGATCGGCCACGAACCGGATGGTCTCGGCCCGGAAACCGACCTGGCTCTCGCGCACGCGCTTGAGCATCTCGTCCTCGGCGAACGGGACGAGTCGCTGGAGGAACCGGCGCTCGAACGTCTGCCGGAAGCGCGGGAAGGCCTCCGCAGGGATCTTGTAGCCCTCGCGAGGCGCCGAGTCGGCCAGTCGCGCCTCCTTCACCACCTCCCACGACAGCTCGCCGAGCATCGCGGGCAGCTCACGCGTGAAGAACAGCGTGAGCACCTCGTCCAGGAACTTCACGAGCTTGTTCAGCTCGGGGGTGGTGCGAGAGAGGAAGCCGTTGCGGAGCTCCTTGATGTGGTCGATGAGCTCCTCTCGCGCCCGCGCCGCGACGGACTCGCTCGCGTACTCGAAGGCCGCGAGCTGCTTGAGCAGCGCGTCTTGGTTCTTCGTGAAGAGCTGGTAGAGCGCCTGCTCCGAGAAGCGCATGATCTTCGTTTCGCCCGCGGAGCCGCGGATCTTGTCGTGCAGCTCGCTCTCGAAGAACACCCGCGCGAAGCGCTTGCCGACCTCTCCGAGCTTGCGCTCGAACACGGTGGCGAGCTTGCCCGCACGGAAGAGACGCACGAGCATTTCCTTCAGCGACTGGATGAGATCGATCTCGAGCTGTCCGCGATCGAGCGGCACCGGCTGGCCGCCCGGCCGCCGCACGCTCTTCAGCGACTGGAGCTCGCGGACCACTTGCGCGGTGATCTCATCGAGCTCCGGGCTGGTCTCGAGATCGGCCTTGTAGTGGATGACGTTCGCCTCGAGTTGCTCGTCGCGCAGCGCGAGCGCGATGTCGGCGAGGGACATCTTCGCCTGCGTCGACATGAAGCCGTCCTCCGACGGGAGCGGCAGCGCCTCACGCGCCTTCGAGTCCTTGGGGTCCGACATGCGGTCATCATCGCGAATTCGCGGGGCGGTGTCCATTCGCCACGGCGCGCACAACACGGGCGCGACGGCGCCCTCGGCGGTGATACGCTTCGTCCCGATGAGCTCCTCCCCGCTGAAAGCCGCCCTGGCCGTCCTCCCGCTCGTGCTCTTCGCGTGCGGGAGCCCTCCGCCTCCTGCTCCTCCGCCCCCGCAGCCACCCCCGTCCGGTGGGCCCTCGGGCGCGAACCCCGGCGGCAACCTCTCGATGGCCAACCCCGCGTCGAAGAACTGCGTCGACAAGGGTGGCAAGCTCGAGATCCGCGCCGATGCCCAAGGAAACGAGAGCGGCGTGTGCCTCTTCCCCGACGGCTCGAGCTGCGACGAGTGGGCCTTCATGAACGGCAAGTGCGCCCCCGGGCGACGCTGACGGCACACCAGGGGCGAGCTCGCCGCGGGACCGAGTCGCCCGCGCACGCGGCGGGCGTGACTAGAGCGCCGAACCGCTTGATGACCGAGGATTTTCGCCGAGTTGCGAGCCGTGCGAGGCGCGACGACGAGTCCTACGGCTGCTAGCTAGTCCCCTGGAGTCGTGTGGTTCGTATCAGAAGTCGGGTCTTCGGTGTCATTCCGAGGAGCGAGGGGGTGCCCCGTTTTCGGCGGCGGCGGGCCCGTCCTCAACTCGGACGTCGTTCCGCGCGGTGGAGGCGGCGCTTTGCGCTCAGGAGACAGTGGTTTCGGGTGTGACCGCGCGAGAACGCCGACCCTCGAACATGAGTATCCTCCCACCGCCGCCGAAAACGGGACACCCCCTCGCTCCCTTGTGGCGAAAGGCCGAGCCGCGCGACTTCTGGAAGGGATCACGCTTCCAGGGGACTAGGCGAGGAGGAGCAACGAAGTACGGCGACGTAAATCGGCGAGAAGCCGACCGAATCAAGCGGTTCGGAGCTCTAGCTAGAGCGCCGAACCAGCAACGAAGCGCGGCGACGCAAATCGGCGAAAAGCCGACCGAATCAAGCGGTTCGGAGCTCTAGGGGCGACGCTTGAACGTCACGCCGACGCCCGCGATGCCGAGGCGGAGGGATTTGTCGCAGGTCGCCCCAGCGACGTTCAACATGAACGTGTCGGAGCCCGCGTCGGCGCCCGCGTCGTCGCTGAACGCGCAGTCGTAGGTGAACTTCGCTTCGCCCCCGGTGATCGTGTAGGTGCCCGAGCGGCGGGTGACCGGTCCGGCGCTCGTGCCGGTCAGGTTCAGCTGGCGAGTGCGGGTGAAGCGCATGCCGTCGACCACGAGGGTCTCGCGCCAGGTCCCTGCGCTGGCCGACGCGCGCTCGGCGAGGATCGCGTCGTAGATGCCCGGCGGGATTGTCCCCCCGTTGAACCCGCCGCCCGCGTCCGTGGCGGTGAACGTCACCGCGGCCGCGCCGAACGCGTACGCGCCGCACGCCTCGCCGCCGTCCAGGCCGGGCTTGGGGTAGGTGCACCCGGAGTCCGCAGGAGGCGCCGCGTCGACCGGAACCCCGCCGTCCGTGGGCGGGTTGTTGGTCCCCGTGGGGACGGGCGGCGTCGTGGTCGTCGTCGTGGCCGTCGTGGTCGTCGTCGTGGTGGGGGCGGTGCCGGCGTCGCCCGTGGCCGCCGGGTCGCTCGAGCAGGCGACGTACGAGGCGGTCATGAAGGGAAGGACGGCGAGCGCGGCGAGGGCGTGAAGGCGGGTTCTCATGCGCGGAGCATCGCAAGATGTGCCCCGCTCTTCAACCCGCCGGTTCCGTTCCATGGTGCCGCGAAGGTCGTGCATCGCGACACCTCGCCTTCGGCGCGGGCTCGCCATCGACCTCCGTTCGCCCCTTCGGGCCTCACTTCGAGGTTCCCGCTTCGACTCGCGCGCGGTTCGGCGATACCCTCCGAGGGAGGAGGCGTCTGCCATGGCCAAGGGTATCGAGAAGGCGAAGAAGGACAACAAGCCGAAGCTCTCCACGAAGGAGAAGCAGCAGAAGAAGAAGGACAAGAAGGCGAAGTAGGCGGCCGCCGCGAGGTGAGTCACGCGCGGCCGCTCCGGCGCGCGGGCACCAGAAGAAACGGCAAGGGCGCCCTCGCGTGTGCGCGGGCGCCCTCTGCTCTGTGGTCGTTGTCGTGAGCGTCGCGGCGGAGCTCAGTCGTTCTTCGCGCCGGCGTTGATCCAGTCGCCGATGGCCTTGATTTCCGCCGCCGCGAGCGGCGTCGTGCCGGGGTTGGGCATGCGGTTGCCGCAGCCGGGGATCGCCGCCGCTGCCGCGGAGACCTTCACGTAGATCTTGCTCTTGGCCGCGTCGCCGGCGACCACGCGCTTGGTCGCGCCGGTGCACGCGTTGGTGACGTCGACCCCCACGAGGCTCGTGTGCGCCTTGGCCTTCGTATCCATCGCGAGCCCGCCGCTCGGGTTGTTGGCCTTCAGGTGGCAGTTGTTGCCGCACTTCTGGGAGATGATGGTCGAGTAGACCATCGTGAAGGTGGGCGCCGCGGGGCCGCCGCCGTCCGACGCGTCGGGCGGGGGCACGGCCGTGTCGCCGCCCGCGTCGACGGGAGGCGGCACGGTGCCGGTCCCGGTCGGCGTCGGCGGGGTGGTGGTGGTGCTCGTGGTGGTGGGGACGGTCGTCGTCGTGGTCGTCGTGGGCGCGGCGCCCGCGTCGCTCGCGACGGGATCGTCGGAGCACGCCGAGAAGAGCAACCCGATGGACACGAAAAACACCCCGATGCCTGTCGCGCGAAGAACCATGAACTCTCCTCTTCTCTGGTGGACCGGTTCCGCGCTCGCCCGTGGGCAGAGACGAGCACCGCCCGCGTCGAGCAGCTAGGATGGCGGTTCGCACCTCGCGGCGCACGAAAATTTTTCGCGCCGCCGAATCGCAAAAAAATTTCGAGACAAGCCGCGCCACGCGAAGTATGTAGCCAGCGCGCTCGCGACGGTTCGCCGCTCGCGCAGCACCTTCCCGGGGTCGTAGCTCAGCTGGGAGAGCGCATCCATGGCATGGATGAGGTCAGGGGTTCGATCCCCCTCGACTCCACAAGAGACACCGCGGCGGCCGCGGGCCGCATGCGCGGCGCGCCGGTTGGCCGCCATTCACACGACCATGTAGCGAAAGAGCTTGTTGTCGGCGCCAAGGCGCAGGACGAGCGCGAAGACGACGTCCCCGAAGGCGTCGCCCTCGGCGAGCCGCGCGCGCCGGTAGGCAGGATCGGCAAAGAGCCCGTCGAGGGTGTCCTTGCTCTGCGCCGTGCGCGCGAGGAACTCGGCGTACCGCTCGCGCAGCGTGTCGACGAGCCGTGTCACCTCCTGGTCGTCGACGCTCTGCGCGATGTGCGCGAGGCGCTCCATGGGTGACGAGCGGACGAGCTCGCTCACGTCGCCGACCCCCACGTGGCCGTGGCGCTTCGACGCCGCGAGCAGCGCGAGGAGGAACGAGTAGCAGGTCATGCACCGACTGAAGCGGAGCTTGTAGCTGCGGAGCCGCAGGTCCGCCTTCACGCGGTCGTGCGGTAGCTCGCGCAGGCGCTCGGTGTTCTTCGACTCGTAGTTCAGGAGCAAGATGCGCCAGTACCGAACGATGTCGTTCACGAGCACGATGGGGAGGTAGTCGCGAGGGTGGTAGTCGGCGTTGCGCCAGTACGCGGCGATGACGTCCGAGACCGCCGCGGCGTGCGCGGCTCGTCCCGCGAGCGCGCGGCTCTCGAGCAGGAGCAGCATGCGGGCCGTGAAGGTGTTCTCGGCGTCGTCCTCCGGCTTGCCGATGTTCGCGACGAGGCGCTCGGCCGTGTGCATGCGCAGAAACTCCCCGTCGCGCGAGGGCGGAGGGAACCCAGCCTCGCGGAGCGCGCGCACGACGGCGGCCTGGAGCTCGACCGAGTCGAGGGTCGACGCGGGCCGCCCTCGCCGAAGGAGGAACACGTCGAGATCGCTGTGGGCCGAGAGCTCGCCCCGCCCACCGGAGCCCGTGGCATACACGGTGGTGTGCTCGCCGAGCAGATCGAGGGCGCGATCGAGGTGCCTCGCGAAGCCCTCGCGGAACGACTCGAGGCGCGCGTCGGAGGCCGCGCGGCGCGCCTCTAGGGCTACCGCGACGGCGCCCGGAGTGAACGCCTCGGCGGTCACGCGGCCCCCACGCGCGAGGCGCCTCGCGCCGCGAACAGCTTGCCGAGCACCTGCGCTTGCTCGATCGCGTCGTCGAGCGCGGTGTGTGTGTGGGGCTGGTCGCCGCGGAGCGTCGCGGGCAGGCCGGCCCTCCCCGCCTGCGCGATCGGGATGCCCAGCGTGAGGGCGACGGCGGTCTTCAGGTCGAAGCCGCGCGAGTGCCCGAACGGCGAGCCCCCCCCGTAGACATCGAAGTAATACGAGAGGAACGCCCAGTCGAACCCAAGGGGGTACCCCACGAGCACGGGCGTCGCGCCGTCGGCACGCACGCGCTCCCGAACCCAGCCGGCGGCCTCCCGCATGGCCTCGCCCGGCTCGCGGCCCTCGCGAAGGAGGCGCTCGCGCGAGAGCCCCGACACAGCGAGGGCCTTGGCGTCGAAGCGCGCGGTCACGGGCCGCAGCTCGAGCTCCAGCGCGTCGTCGTACGAGGCTGGCGGCTCGAACCGGACGCCGTCGAAGCGGCCGGCGACCACGAGCGCGAAGGAGAGCATCGAATAGGCCCCAGGCACGGGACCGTCGCTCTCGATGTCCGCGGAGAAGAACACGTCCACCGGTTGCGGCATGGCGGGGGAGTGTGCGCCAAGCCCCAAGAAAAGGACAGCACGCCGCGGCGACGGATCAGCGAATACTTAGTCTTTTCATCATCTTCTGGAGTCCGAAACGCGACACACCGAGGGCTGTCGCGGCGCGGGTCTGGTTGCCACCGGAGGCCTCGAGCGCTTCACGGACGAGCTCCGCTTCGAGCGCGTCGAGTCGCTGGCGGAGGCTCTGCGCGCCGAGATCGCCCGCGTGGATCGAGGCGGCTATCTCGGGCGACAGCTCGGCCACGTCGACGCGCCCGTCGGCGAGGACGATGGACCGGCGCGCCTCGTTCTCGAGCTGTCGCACGTTGCCCGGCCAGGCGTAGTCCGTGAGCTTCGCGAGCGCGGCGCGCGTGACCAGGGGCGCCGCGGTACCCGCGTGCTTCTCGAGGAAGTGCGCGAAGAGGAGCGGGATGTCGGCGCGGCGCTCGCGGAGCGGCGGCACGCGCAGCGTGACCACGTCGAGCCGGTAGTAGAGATCTTCGCGGAACGCGCCGCTGCGCACCATCGCGGCGAGATCTCGGTGGGTCGCGCCGATGACTCGCACGTCTACCCGGCGCGAGCGCTCGGAGCCCACCGGACGCACCTCGCCGTCCTGCAGCACGCGGAGCAGCTTCGCCTGCATGCCCGGGGACATCTCGCCGATCTCGTCGAGGAAGAGCGTGCCCTTGTGCGCGAGCTCGAAGAGGCCCACCCGCGTGGCCGAGGCGCCGGTGAATGCGCCCTTCACGTGGCCGAAGAGCGTCGACTCGAGCAGCGCCTCGGGGACGCTCGCACAGTTCTCGCCGACGAAGAGCCGCTCCTTGCGCGCGCCCCGCGCGTGGATGGCACGCGCCACAAGCTCCTTGCCGGTGCCCGACTCGCCGAGCACGAGGACCGGCACGTCGCTCGCCGCGACGCGCGCGGCGACCCGCAGCATCGCGACGAGCGGCTCGCTCGTTCCGATGAGGCCGAGGCCGGAGAGCGGCGAGCTCGCGGCGAGGGTCGCGCGCGCGGCGACGAGCTCGGCCTCGGCCCGCCCGAGCGAACGGGTCGCGCGCTCCGCCGCGCGCGCCTCGCGGCGCACGGCGCGCCGGAGCAGCAGCTTGTCGCGCGCGTCGGCCACGGCCATCGCGGCCTGGGTCGCGAGCAGGCGCACCCACGCGAGCTCCCGCGGGCCGAACGCGCCGGTCTTCAGGCGGTCGTCGAGGTAGACGACGCCGAGCACGTCGCCCCGCGCGCGGAGCGGAACGGCGAGCACGCTGCGGAGACGGAGCGCGTGTACGGACGCGTGCGCGTCGCCGTGGCTCGTGAGCGCGTCGAGCGCGACCACCGCCTCGCCGCTCTCGAGCGCGCGCTTGGCGAGGCCCATGGACAACGAGAGCTGCTCGCCCACGAGATCGCCCCGCGCGAGGTTTCGGGCCGCGCGGGGGACGAGGCGCCCGTTCGGCGCGCAGAGGAGCAAGAGCCCCCGCTCCACGCCGGTCCACAGCACCAAGGCATCCAGGACCTGGTCGAGCAGAGGGCGCAGGCCCTCGCGCGACGCGAGGCCCTTGACGATGCCCTCGAGCTGCTCGATCTGCGCCGGCGCGAGCTCGGCGCCTGGCACCTCGGTCGATCGAGCGCGCGCCCAGTGACCGAGGGGCATCGCCGCGAGCAGCTCGGGCGGGCAGTGGGCGCGGACGCGCGACGCGAGGCGCGCGAGGCGCGCCGTGAGCAGCTTCGCGGCGTCGCCGTGGCCTAGGCGCTCCGCGAGGGAAACGCCGGCCTCGAGGGCGCGCCCCTCGGACGCCGCCGCTTCGCCCCGAGCTTCCGAAGAGGCAAGAGCGAGCAGCTCGGCGAGCACCTCGTCCGGCGCGTGCGCACGAGGGACCGACGCCGACACCGTCGCCGCGTGGAGCGCCCGCGCGCCCCACCACTCCCACCGCGCCGTCGCCTCCGCGGTGGCGGCGGCTGCGTCACACGCGACCAGTCGCTCCGAGGCGAGCGCGTCGGGCGACGCCCGGAGGAGCGCGGCTGCGGCCCGCACTCGGAGGGGATCGCGCGGCGCGAGGGCGGCGAGCGCCTCGTCCACGCGGCGGAGCCCCTCGTAGGTCTCCACCGGCGCGGAGAGCTCGGCCAGCGCCCAGCGCGCGTACGCCTCGGCGAGCGGATCACCGGCGCGGCCCGCCAGCACCAGGGCCTCGGTCGCGGCCTCGCGCGCTCCATGCGATGCTCCCACGAGGGCGAACGCCGATGACCGCGACAACCACGCGCGCGCGGCTCGCGCCGGCTGGCCGAAGCGCTCCCAGAGCAGCGCGACCCGCTGCGCCGTGGCGAGGGCGGTCGCCACGTCGCCGAGATCTGCCGCGGCCGCGGCGACGCCCGTGCCGTACGACGCCTCCTCCACGAGGGCCCCCTCTCGGCCCGCGAGCTCGGAGGCGCGCGCGAACGCAGCGAGGCTCGCCGCAGCGTCGCCCCGCGCGTGCTCCAGCATTCCCAGCACCCCTGCGAGGCGCGCCGAGAGCACCGCGTCGCGCTCCGCGGCGAGGGCGCGACGCACCTCGACGCACCCCGCCGCGTACTCGCCACGCGAGTAGCGGACGAGGCCGAGGACCTCGGCGGACGAGCCCCCCGCTGCCCCCTCGACCTCAGCCACGGCGCCCGCCAGATCGCCCTCGTCCCACGCGAGGCGCCCCAGCACGGCGCCAGCGCGCTCGCCCAAGGACACGCAGCGCGCCGCAGCGCGAGCGAGGCGGCGCGCCTCCGTGCGGTCGCCTCGTCGCCGCGCGATCTCGGCGCCGAGGAGGCACGCGTCCGCGGCCGACCGCGGCGGCCGGCTGCCCTCGCAGGCTTCGACCAGCGGTTCGTAGTGGGGGGCGAGCGTGGCGTGCGCGCGCCCAAGCTCGCCGCGACGCAGCAGCACTCGCCCGAAACCCACGCGGAGCGCGAGCGGACACGCGTCGGCCTCGCCTTCCACGCGCGCCTCGAGCTCGGCGCGCGCCTCCGGGGCGGGTTCGGCCGCCGCGCACTCGCGCGCCAGCCACGCGACGCGCTCGAGGTCGAGCGGCTCGGTCGCGGGCTCGCGCTCGCGCTCGTGCACGCGCGCCTCCTCAGCGCGCGACAGCTCGCGCGACGAGATCGCCCCGAGCTCCCACCGCTCCGCCAGCGCGAGCAGGCTCCGCGCGAGCGCGGCCTCGTCCTCCACGGGCGACGGCCACGCCGCCGCCTGAGGTCCGACGAGGCCCAGCAGCCAGCGGGTCTTCTCCAGCGCGGAGAGCGGCGCCACGTGGCTCCCTGCGACCCCCACCGAGGCGAGGCGGGCGCTCGCCTCGAGGAGCCAGCCGCGCACGGGCTCGCCGATCGTGGGGTCGAGGGTGGTCCCCGCGCCCAGCGCCGACGCGCGCGGAGCGACCACGCCCCGCACGATGGCCCGCATGCGACGCCCACGAAGCTCGACCGGGTCGGGCAGGAGCCCCAGCAAGCGCGCCGCGCGGTCGGCCACCCACCGCGCGCTCGGGCGCCCCGCGGGCTCCGCGCAGGTGAGCGCTCGCGCCCACCCCGCGACCTCGGCCTCGGCCGGGCGAGCGGAAGGCGAGGTCAGCGCGTCCAGCGCGCCCAGCGCGCCCAGCGGCGCGCCGCCGCGCGCATCGGGCTCCAGCACCTCGAGGAGCACCACGCCGAGCGCAAAGAGGTCGGCCTCCACCAGCGGCGCGCCGCCGCGCGACACCTCCGGCGCGAGGTACCGAGGCGTCGCCCCAACGAGCCGCGCGCCGCCCGCGAACCCATAGTCGACCAGGCTCACGCCGCGCTCCTCCGCGGCGTCGCGAGCGATGGGGCCCGACGTGACGAGGATGTTCGCGGGCTTCACGTCTCCATGACGCAGCCCGAGCGCGTGCAGTTCTTCGAGCGCCCGCCCGACGCCGTGGGCGACCCGCGCCGCGAGCGTCACGCGGGAGGCCACGTCCGGCGCGCCCCTCAAGGCCTCCGAGAGCGTGTGCCCGTCCGACCAGCCAAGCGCGAGCCACCGGGCCCCCGGCCCCTCAAGCTCAGCCTTCGCGTCGGCTCCCACCTCGCCCGCGCAGGCCCCCGCCCCCAAGGCCCGCGGGCCCCAACGGAGATCGAGGCGCGCGAGGAGCGCGCCCTCCGCCGCGAGCTCCGCGCCTCCGTCGTTGGAGGTCGAGACCTTGAGCGCGATCGGAGCGCCGGTGGCTCGCCAGACGCCCCGGTAGACCCGACTCCGCGCTCCCTCGCCGGCGCATTCCAGGGCCTCGAAGGGACGTTCGCCCCCCAACGCGGGGGGATCCGCCAACCAAGATGGCACCACCCCCGGGACGCCCATTCACCAATGGAAGCTGAAATAGGCCTTACTGTCAACTCCAGGGCACGGTTCAGGCCGCGTCCCAACCCCAGCCGGCGAGGAACCGGGCGCTCTCGGCGACGATGTCGGGTAGCGAGCGGACGAGCTCGTGGCCGTCGTCGACCTCGACGAGCCTCACGTTGCGGCGCCCCGCGGCGAAATCGCGCGCGCGAGCGATGGGGACCACGTCGTCGCCCACACCGTGGAAGAGCAGCACCGGCACGCGGACGTCGGGCGGTTCCTCGGGATCGGCCCGGGTCATGTCCTCGAAGAAGCCGTAGTCGACGCGGGCTTTGGCGCGAGCCTGGTAGTCGTCCACTTCCAGCCAGCCGGTCGCCGACCACGCCGCGAGGCCCTCGGGCCCGAGCCGGGAGGCCCAGAGGTCCATCAGCCGGAACGCCGGCGCCATGAGCACCAGCGCTGCGACGCGCGGATCGCGCTCGGCTACGCGGCACGCCGTCAGCCCGCCGAGGCTAGACCCCACCAGCACGACCCGCTCGCGGGCGCCGCCAATGCGCTCCCGCACGTGGTCGATCATGGCGGAGAGCCGCAGGTGCTCGAAGTTGGGCCGTCGCAGGTCCAGCCGCTCGATGGGGATCCCGCGCGCGGCGGCGAACTGGGCGAAAGCTTTGGCCTTGGCGGAGCCTGGGCCCGAGGCGAAACCGTGGAGATAAAGGACCCTGGCCGTCGTCGGGGGAGCGGGCATGGCGCCAGTATTGCGCGCGCGCGTCGCCCGTGGCGAGCGCGACCCGCGCCGTCTCGCCGCGCGCCGCGCCTCGAGCGGCGGGTGCGGGATCGGGTCCCCTCGCCCGGAAAGCGTGTATGTTGCGCCAGCGCCCCGGAGCCCCGGGGAAGTAAGCGTTCCCATTGCCTTCGTGGGGCTTGGCTCGCTAGACTGCCGCTGGGAGCGACCCCCCACGCTCCTGTCCCCGTACCCGCGACGTCGCGCCCAGGAACGAGAGAAGCCCGTACCCCCCATGTGGAAGCTTGTCATCGAAGACGACGAGGGAAAGCGCACGGTCGTCCCGCTGTCGCGCGACGACTACTCCGTCGGCCGCAAAGAGGGGAACACCATCCGCCTCACCGAGCGGAACATCTCGCGAGACCACGCGCGGCTCGTCCGCAAGGCCGCGTCGACGGGCGGCGGCGACACGTACGTCCTCGAGGACAAGGAAAGCTACAACGGCGTCCACGTGAACGGGCTGCGCGTGGCCGAGCCCACCGAGCTGCAGCACGGTGATCTCATCCAGCTGGGTGACTACCGCATCGTCTATCAAGACGAGTCGATGACGGAGGCGACCGCGCCCTACGTCCCGGTGACCGAGGTCGAGGCGTCACGCAAGACGATGCCCATGGCGAGCGCCTTCAGAGGCTCGCTGCTCATGGAGCGCCCCACGCGGCTGGTCATGCTGGTGGGACCCACGCCCGGGGTCGAGTTCCCCCTCGATCCGGAGCTCACCACCGTCGGTCGCGCGGAAGACTGCCACGTCTCCGTCGACCACAACTCGGTGTCGCGCCTGCACTGCGAGATCCACACGCTGGGCGAGGGCCGCTACGAGATCATGGACAAGGGCTCCTCGAACGGAGTCCGGGTGAACGGCGCCGATCTGCGGCGCGGCATCATCGAGGCCGGCGACCTCATCGAGCTCGGCGACGTGCGCTTCAAGTTCGTCGGCGCTGGCCAGGTCTTCATCCCCGGCGCCAACGAGAGCCAGCAGCTGACGGCGATCAGCGATCGTCAGGTCGAGTTCGCGTCCAAGCGACCCGCCGCCGCCAAGGGCAGCGTCGTCCCCTCGATGGTGCTGGGCGCCATCGTGGCCACGGCCCTCGTCGTGGGCGGATACATCGCTTTGTCGCGCGAACAGGCGCCGCCCGTGAAGCCCGTCGCCGCCGCGGACGCCGTCATGGAATACGAGCTCGGCAAGCTCAAAGAGGCGCAGGCCGTCTGCGCGAAGGGCCCCGCTGCCCCCGCGTGCGACGACGCCCACAGCACGACCAACCGCGAGATCCGTGAGGCCTCGGCCGTCCGCGTGACGCCCGAGTACCGCGCGTTCGAGGCCCAGTGGGCCGAGGGCATGCTGACGCGAGCCGACTCCGCCGACGCCGCCACGAAGCGCGGCCTGCTCACCCGAGTGGAGGCGACGACCTCCCTCGACCCCTCGCTCCGAGCCAAGGCCGCGGCGCTCCTCGCCGCGGGTCAGCCCTCGGCGACGGCCACGGAGACCGCTCCGCCGCCGTCGGCCTCCGCGGCGCCGCCCGCTACCGTCGAGCCTCCGGCGACCGCCGCGCCGCCTCCCACCACCCCTCCGACACCGACGGGCCCTACCGCGGCGCTGACGCCGACAGCCGCGCCGCCGCCGGCGACCGCCCCGGCCACGCCTGGGACCACGGCGCCTCCCAAGCCGAGCGCCAAACCCGCCCCCTCGAACCCCCTCGAGGCGGCCATCAAGGCCGGTGATTGGGGCGCGGTGAAGAGCCAGCTCTTGCCGCGCAAGGACCAGCTCGACTGCGGCGGCCTCCAGACGCTCAAGCAAGCCTGCCGGGCCACCGGGGATACCGCGTGCGCGAAAGCCGCCGGCGACCTCCGCGTGTCCAGGAAGTGCCAATAGGGCGCGCGTAGCGGTCCGACCGCTCGCGCCGAGGCTCGCCCGCTTCCGCGGGCGAGGGCCTTCGCGCGGCGAGCTCGGTCGGTGTTTCGATGTGCGACGCGCGGCAACGCTGGCCCGCGCGAGCCGGCGACGGGCGCACGCACGGGACCTGCGCGAAGGCTCGGGCTAGGGAGATACGCCCCGACGACGCTCAGGGGATCGGATCGGGCCGGACGCCCTTCGAGGCCGCGTTCTCGCACCCGAGCGCGACGCCCGTCGGGCCGTCCGCGCCCTTCACGATCTTGAACTCGACGCGCCGGTTCTTCTCCCACGCCTCTTCGTTGTGCGCAGGATCCTCGGGGCAGAACTCGCCGTAGCCCTTCCCACGCAGCTTCTCGGCGGCCACGCCGCGCGCGATGAGCGCCGCGACGACCGCGTTCACGCGCGCCTGGGTGAGGTTCAGGTTGTAGGCGTCGGTCGCGCGCTCGTCGGCGTGTCCGGCGACCTCGATGAGCTGGAACTCCGGGTGGTCTTTGATCGCGCCAGCCACCGTATCGATGATCGTGTTCGACTCGGTGAGGATCTCGGCAGAGCCCGTCTTGAACTGGATCTTCTTGAGGATGACGATGTTGTTGTCTTCGATCAGCAGATCCGGTCGATCGGGGCAGCCGTCTTCGTCCTTGAACTTGTTGAAGGTCTCCGGCTCGTTCGGGCAGAGGTCCTTCACGTCGGGGATGCCGTCGTTGTCGTTGTCGAGCTCGGGGCAGCCGTCCTGGTCTTCGAAGCCGTCCTTGTCCTCCGGATCGTCGGGGCACTTGTCGCGCGAGTCGGGGATACCGTCGCGATCGCGATCGCCGTCTTTCGGCGGCTCGGGGCAGCCGTCCTCGTCCTCGTCGCCGTCCTTGTCCTCGGGGACATTCGGGCAGCGGTCCTTGACGTCCGGGATACCGTCGTGGTCGTTGTCTGGCTCGGGGCAGCCGTCTTCGTCCTCGAAGTCGTCGAAATCTTCCTTTTCATCCGGGCACTTATCGAGATCGTCTTTGATGCCGTCGCCGTCGCGATCTCCGATGGAGGGCTCGAAGATGAAGCCGACGAACGCGCGCACGTCGGCCGCCTCGAAGCCCTTCGTGTACCGCGGACCGGCGCCAAGCATGAGGTAGCTGTTCCGCTCGATGAAGATCTTGAGCCCGCCGGTGACCTCGTTGGAGGGCTTGACCGCGCTGTCGGCGTTGCCGAGGAGGAACGTGCCGTACGTGTCCGCGACGAGGTCGACGGGCTCCGCCACGCGCATCGAGACGCCGAGGCCGTACGTGACGCGCTGGCCGTCGACGAAGCGGCCGTCGCGAAGATCGAGCGCGGTGGTGCTCTGCTGGTGCGCGCGGAACCCTGCGTTGACGCCGACGCGGAGCAGCCCCGCGCCGATGAAGCGCTTCTCGGCGATGACCTGCGGCCACACGAAGTACCCCGGGTCTGCGCCCGCCGAGCGGGGCGCGTCGGTGACGGGGACGCCGACCTGGGCCGAAATGGCGAGGCCGAAGCCTCGCTCCTGCCGGAGCAGGCGGAGCTTCCCGTGGAGCGCGAGGTAGCCGAGGGTCTGCGAATCGAAGGCGTTCGGCGACCACTGCCCGGGGTTCACCGTGGGCTGAGGGGGGTTCTGCTTGTCGAACTGAGCGTCGCCGGACGACAGGTTCACGGGCGCCGAGACACCGAGCACGAGCCGGTTCGCGATGCCGTAGTCGAAATGAAACGTGCCCTGGAACTGGTGGTTGATGAGCTGTGGGCTGTCCTGGCCGAGATCGCGCACTCGGAGGAGGTTGCGGCCGTAGTCGATGACGAGACCGAGGCTGAAGTCCCCCGCGCCGAGGATGTCGGTGCCGTTCGTGGAGAAGAACCCCTTCGAGTCCATCGCGGGGCGAAACAGGTGGGTGTCGAAACCCTGACCGTTCGCTTCGGGGATGGGCTGCGCGTTCGCGGTCAGCGCGGGTGCGCTGACCCCCACGGCGGCAAGCACGGTGAGGACCGCTCGCGCTGCGATCGGCAAGGCGGGGCGTCGTACGGGTCGCATCTACCCTCGCGACATAGCATCCCGCAGCGAAAAGTGCACTTTTTGCCGACGATTTGCCCACGCCCGATGCCGCGGGCGGGAGGCTGCCCAGCGGCGCCCCAGGTCCTGCTATCCTCTGACCGTCGCCGTGAAGACGCATCGTCCCTCACCGGTGGTCCTCGCGCTCACCGCGCTGGCCACGCTGGTCGCGCTCGTACCGCTCACGAGCGCGCGCGCCGACGTCGCCCTCGATGGCAAGTGGCGACAGAGCGCCCTGCGCGAGGACTTCACGGTGCAGCGTTGGCAGGAGGGCTGCGGCCCACCGCCGCGATCGTCGAGCACCGGCGGCGGCGAGTCGATCACGGTGAAGTCCGAGGGTGACGTGCTCGCGTTCGTGGGCGGCGGCCGCGTCTACCGCTCGAACCAGTGTTACGATCAGCTCCCTGGCCTCGCTCGAGAGAGCTACTCGCACGCCGCCGGGAGCCGGCAGTGGCGCACGCGCTGCGCAACGCCAGCGGGCGATCCCCGTAAGACGGTCATGCAGACCCTGGTGGTCGCGACGAGCGACACCCACATCAACGTGACGGAGACGGGTCGCTACGAAATCGCGCACGAGGGTGGGCTGTGTGTCGCCGACGTGCGCCGCTCGCGGAGCTTCGACCTCGTCGTCCCCGACGCCCCCGCGGCCTCGGCGACGGCCTCCGCGCCCGCGCCGAGCGCGCCTCCGAGCGCGTCGACGCCCCCGCCGCCGTCTGCGCCACCCCCACCGCCGGAGCCGCCGCCGAGCGCCTGCGCCAACCCCGGGCCGCCCGCCCGCCTGGAGGTGAGGCCCTCGAAGAAGCTCCTCCGCGCGGGCGAGACGTTCTCCTTCCGCGCGAAGATCGTCGACGAAGCCGGCTGTCCGCTCCCGGCCACGGTGAAGTGGGTCGCGCGGCCGAAGGGCCCGAAGATCACCGTCGACGGGCAAGGGCTCGTGAGCGTCGCAGAGGGCGCCGCCGAGGGCAGCTACGAGCTCGAGGCGAGCGCAGAGGGCAAGACCGCGCGCGTCACGGTCGAGATCTCGACGGCGGCCAACTACGACGCCCTCCTCGCGAAGCAGGGCCTCAACGCCGCGGGCGAAGCCGAGTCGGCGAGCGTCTCGCTCCCGAGCGAGTCGATCGGCAGCGCTGAGGTCGCCGCCGAGGACGGGCGGAAGGCGCGCCGCGCCACGTTCATGGGCATCATCTCCGCGGCGGTGGCGGCGCTGGGGGCAGCTTACCTCGTGCTGCGGCGGCGGCAGAAACGCGCCCTCGCCCTCGAGACCGAGCGCATCACCCAACACGAAGACCTGGTCCGCGAGATCCAGGCCCGCCAAGACGCCAAGGAGGCCACTTATCGGGAGGAGCTGGAGGCGCACGAGGCGAGCGTCCGCCGCGCCGAGAAGGCGAAGGCGAAGCTCGCCGAGAGAGAGCGAGAGAGAGCGCGCGCGCGCGCGCGAGACGGAGAGCAGGAGGCGGCGGCCGCGGTGGCCGCGGCGGCGACGCCGGCAGCCGAGCCCGAGCTCGTGTGCCCGACCTGCCAGCGCACGCTGCGAGACACGACCTTTTGCCCACACGACGGGAGCAGGCTCGTGCCGAAGAGCGTCCACGAGGCGTCCGTGCCCCTGCTATGCCCCACGTGCAAGCGCGGTTTTGGCGAAGGCACCACCATCTGCCCGGATCACCGCGAGGAGCTCGTGCCGCTCCCCGCGCACGGGCGGCCGGCCCCGGTCAAGGCCGGCCCGAAGGGAAAGATCTGCCCCACCTGCGGGTCGCGGTACGATGGCGCCGCCGTTTTCTGCGGAAGGGACGGGACGTCGCTCGTGCTGCTCAACTGAGCGAGGATCAACGCCTCGGTGTGGTGGGTAGGTAGATCGAACCCGGTCCGTGCCACGTACTGGAGCGCATGCCGAGGCCCAACGCGGACAGGCAGCCAGACGAGCGGCTCGCGCCAGAGGGCTCGCCTCGATCCAATACGACGGGGCCTCCGGCTGTCCAACCCGGGCGTTCACGGGACCGCGCCTCGCCCCCCGAGGCCGGCGGGGTCCGACGAAGTTCGGCCCTTCACTTGATCGGGGAAAACGATGACAGCTATACTAACTGTGGCCTGAGCGACGAGCTACGGACGGCGAAGTTTCGGCGATGCGTTGGTGCGAGTGATGGTGCGAGTGATGGTGCGAGTGATGGTGCTCGGGTCGGCGCCATTCGTTTGTTGATGTGCGCGTCAAAAGGACGGTTCCGCGATGAAGATTTCGTGCCAATCGTGTCAAGCCAAGTACACCATCGCGGACGAGAAGGTCCTCGGCAAGGTCGTCAAGATCCGCTGCAAGAAGTGCGGCGCCACGATCGTCATCAACGGCGCGGAAGGTCATGCGCAAGCCGCGGAAGACGTCAGCGCGGGCGGCGAAATGCTCGACTACGGGGCCGGCGACCAATGGACGGTGAACGTCGCGGACGGCGACCAGCGCACGATGACGACCGGGGAGCTCGTCAACGAGTACCGAAACGGCACGGTCACCTCCGAGACCTACTGCTGGAAGGACGGGATGGACGGCTGGCTGCCGATCCGTGACATCGACGCGCTATTCTCCGCGGTGTCCGCCCCCAGCATCAGCATGCACCCCGCCTCGGCGGGGAGCGACTTCGCGCCGGTGGTCCCCGCGGCCGCGGCGGCGCCTTTGTTCGGCGGGGCGAGCCCGAACCTCTTCGCCGGCGGCGGTGGCGGCGAGAGCGCGCCGGCGGCGCGGCGAGAGCGGAGCCGAAACGCAGGCGCCGACCTCTTCGGCGGCGTGGCGCAGGCGGGCAGCGAGGACGACCGCATGGTCGCCGCCCCCGCGAAGGACGAGCCCAAGCTCACAGGGCAGCGCAACGAGTCGAGCGTGCTGTTCTCGCTCGCTTCGCTGACCAAGGAGGAGAACGGCGCGTCGTCGGGGAACGGCGGCGCCAACAAGTCTAGCCCCCAGGGCGACGCCTCGGGCCTCATCGACATCCGCGCGCTCTCGTCGGCGCGCGCAGAGCGGCCCAAGTCGAGCGGGGTGGACGACATCATGAACCTCGGCGGCGGCGGCGCGTTCGGTGCTGCCCTGGCGGCCCCCATCCTGGCGCCACCCGCGATGGACCCGGCGATCGCGGCCGCGGCCGACGCCTCGGCGCAGCCGGGAGGCGGGGGCAACAAGGGCATCATCTTCGCGATCGTCGGCGGCGTCGCCTTCCTGACGGTGGCCGTCGTGCTGGCCATCGTGTTCACCCGCCCCACGACGCCCACGGAGCCCGTGGCCGTGAAGGGCGGCGCCGGCGCGACCGGCAGCGGCGCGCAGGCCATGAACGATCCCCCGAAGGACCCGGCCACGGCGGCCCCGGCGGCCAGCCACGCGCCCGCGGCCGAGCCGAGCGCCAAGGAGCCCGGGGCGGGAGCCGTCGGCGCGGCGAAGCCCGTGGCAGGTGGCGCAGCCCCCAAGAAGTCCGAGCCCGCGGCCGGCGGCGGCGGCGCCCCAGCGCCCGCGCACGAGCCCGCGCCCGCCGCTTCCGCCGCGGGCAAGCCGAAGTCGATGGAGCAGGCGATGTGCGAGGCCACTGGCACCTGCGCCAAGGGCGGCGCGGCGGCCCCGGCTGCCGCGTCGGGCGCAGCGTTCGACCGCGGCGCGGCGGCGGCCGCTCTCGGCGGCGTGAACGTGGCCTCGTGCAAGAAGCCCGACGGCCCCAGCGGCTCGGGGCACGTGACGGTCACCTTCGCGCCCAACGGCTCCGTGTCGTCGGCCGTCGTCGACGGCGGCCCCTTCCCCGGCACCCCGGTCGGCGGGTGCATCGCTGGCAAGTACCGCGGCGCGCACGTCCCTGCGTTCGGCGGCAGCCCGGTCAAGGTCGGCAAGAGCTTCTCGCTCTGAGCCAGCGCGGCAGCGCGCCGCGCGGCTCCACCTCCCATGACCTCCCTCTTTTCGGCCCTGGCCATCGCCTGCGGCTTCCTACTTGGCCTGCGCGTGGGGCTCACCCTCGGGCGGCGGAGCGCGGAGCGCGCGCTCGCCGCGCGCTCGTCCACGGCAGCCGTAACCCGCCGAAGGCCGTGACGCGGGTGGCGCTGCCGCGAGGCCGGTGTAGCCTTGGGTCCATGCCTGGCTGGCCGCGAGTCGCGCGCACGCTTCCGTCCCCGACGCTCGGCTTGACGCTCGCGCTCATCCCGGCGCTCGTCCCGAGCGAGGTGCGCGCGCAACCCCGCGAGGCCGCCCAAGGAGCCCTCGCCGCGAGCCTGCGTGAGACGTGCGGGCAGCCGAACGCGGCGCTCGACCGAGTGGCCGCGACGCTCGCCGAGCGAAAGGCGAAGGGAGACGCCCCGCTCGACCTCCCCGACCTCGCGCTCGCGCTCCGCGCCGAGCGGATCGCCTACGTGTGGCCACGCTCGTGGGCGGCACGCGGGCCGTCCGACGGGGCCGCGCTCGGGCGGAGCTTCAGCGCGTTTCGGGCGGGGGTGACGGTCGGCGGGCGCGCGGTGTGCGGCGCGGCCGAGCTCACGCTCCCTTCCGGCGAACGGGTCGCCGCCGCGGTCGTCGTCGACGCGCAGGGGGAGCTCGCGCCGCTGAAGGAGCGGTCGCGCGTCGGCGAGTGGCTCACGGTCGAGGCCGCGCTCGAGGGCGACTTCCGCGACGCCTACGTGATGGTGAGGGGCCCGGTCGGCGCGCCACGGCGCCTCCCCGGCGGTTTCGTGCAGTCTACAGGTAAAGTCCGCGCGACCTTCGCCCCCGACACGCGCGGCGCCTTCACCGTGCAGGTCGTCGGCACCACCGAGGCAGGACCACGGCCGGTGCTCGAGGCGCGCGTCTTCGCCGACGTCGCGCCTCGCTACGTCCCCGAACCACGCGAAGATGTGTCCCGAGGTCTTTCCCCAGCCGACGCGTTGTTCGAGCTCGTCGGCCGCCTCCGCGCGAACGAAGGGCTCCGGCCGTTGACTCGCGATCCGCGCCTCGACGCGCTCGCGCTCGCCCACGCGCGCGCGATGGTGGCCGGGCGGCGCCTGGCCCACGACACAGGCGCGGGCGATCCGCGCGCGCGGGCCGAGGCCGCAGGGCTCCGGCCGACCGTCGTGGGTGAGAACGCCGCGACCGGTCGGGAAACCTCGGGGCTCCACCGCGCGCTCGCGGAGAGCCCCTCGCACCACGCGAACCTCCGCAACCCCGCGTTCGATCGCGCGGGGTTCGCGGTCGTGGCCGACCCGAGCGGCGCGCTGTGGGGCTGCGAGCTGTTCGCGGGGGGCCTCCGATGACTCGCTCAGCCACGCGGGCCGCGCCCACGCGCTCCTCAGGCGCCGCGCTGGCCGTGCTCGCCGTGCTCGCCGTGCTCGCGGCGTGCACCCCAACGCCGCCCGCCGATCCGACCCAGGCGGTCGAGCGCGCAGATCTCGCCGCGTGCCGCGGCGCGGCCGACCCCGCGAACGCGCACGTGACGGTCATGTTCGCCGCGAGCGGCGAGGCCCAGTCGGCCATCGTCGACGGCGGCCCGTGGATCGGCACGCCCACCGCGCGCTGCATCGAGGAGAAGCTCCGCGCGCTGCGTGTGCAGCCCTTCGATGGCCCGTCGCGCAGAGTCGCCCGCACCCTCCACCTCTGAATCTCCGCACCGACCCCTCATGCCCGCCTCGCTCACCCCGCCGCACAGCCTTCTCCCCGTGGCGCTCCTCAGCGCGGCGCTCGTCCTTGGTGCTTGCTCGAGCGAGCCCATCGGCGGCGGGCCCCCCAGCCCCACGACGACGCCCGGTGGCGCGCCAACGCCCGGGATCGCGGGGCCGAACGTGGTGGGGCCCGCCGGCATCGCGGAGTGGGACGCCCTGGGCAGCAAGGCGGACGTCACCACCTTCCGCACGCTGTATCTGCACCAATCCGTGGGCCAAGACCTCCAAGGGGGCGCCGCGCGGGTCGGCTTCAAGTTCGAGTACTATGGGCCCAACCAGGCCGACCTGAAGGCCGGGCTGAACGGCGGCCTCTTCGGCGACGTGGGCCCGGTCGACAACGGCAAACCGATGGAGAAGATGGCCGTGGTGCGGCGCGTGCTCGCCCGTCACCGCGCGAGCCTCCGCGTGCTCTCGTTCAAGTTCGGCTACGCCGACGTGCGAAGCGAGGACTTGGAGGCCGTCGAGACGGAGTACGTGAAGCTCGTCGCGGAGGTGAAGGCCGCCGGCGTGCGGTTCGTCCACGTCACGCCACCGCTCGTGTTCGACGTGTCGGAGAACGCGCCCAAGATGCGCATGCGCTCCTTCATGCTCGAGCGCTTCAAAGACGACACGATCTTCGACCTGCAAGACCTCGAGAGCCTCGACCGCGGGGTCCGCTGCGAGAGGGGCGGCGTGTGGCACATCTGCCAGGCGAACCGCTCCACGGCGGCGTGCCCGAGCAACGACCAGGGCATCGACGGCGACGGCCAGGGACACCTCTGCTCGACCAAGGCGACCGAGCTCGCGAAGGCGATGTTGCTCGCGCTTCACCGCGCGGGCGTCCAGAAATAGGCAGGTTCTTCCGTATACTTACAAGGCAAGACGGCGCGCCGCTTCGCGCGACGCGCCGACCTCACCGCGCGGTGACGAGGTGTTTAAGGCTTGCTCTCGCTCACGATCTTGAACTCGACGCGTCGGTTCGCGGCCCGGCCCGGCTCGGTGTTGTTGTCGTCGATGGGCTTCTCCATGCCGTAGCCGTGCGCCTCGAGGCGGCCCGCCGCGATCGAGTGCTCGGTGAGCCACTTCATGACGGACTCGGCGCGCTCTTGCGAGAGCTTCTTGTTCATCGTGGCCGAGCCCTTGCCGTCCGTGTGGCCGTCGATGGTCATGCGGGTGATGCCCGGGTTCGCGATGAGCACGTTGGCGATCTCCTGGAGCATGGGGAAGCTGTCCGGGAGGATACGCGCCGAGGCGGTCGCGAAGTGCACCTGCTGGAGGACGCGGATCTGGCCTCCGTCCATCTTGATGAACGACGGGCAGCCGTTCTTCGCGGGATCGGTGTTCGGTTGGCCGGGCTCGCGGGGGCACGCGTCGGTCGCGTCGGCGATGCCGTCGTGGTCGTTGTCGGGGTCGGGGCAGCCGTCGCCGTCCTCGAAGCCGTCCTTGTCTTCGGGGGCGTCGGGGCACTTGTCGGCGGAGTCGGGGATGCCGTCGCCGTCGCGATCGGGCGGGACGGGGCAGCCGTCGTTCGGATCGGCGCCCTGGTGGTCCTCGGGCTCGTCCGGGCACGCGTCGATCTCGTCGGGGATGCCGTCTTTGTCGCGATCGGGCGCCTTCGGATCGACCTTGAACTTCTCCTTGCGGGTGGGCGCAGGAGCGACCGAGTCGAAGATGGGCACGTACGTGCCGACCATCGCGACGACGCGCAGGTCGGTGGCGCCGTACCCCATCGCGATGCCGCGGCCCGCGCTGAGGCCCGCCCAGTAGTGGTCGGCGGGGCCGAAGCGCATACGACCCTCGAAGTTCGCCTCGATGACCGAGTTGTTCGCGGTGAAGGTCGTCGGCCCGGTGACCGCCGTGTCGGTGAGGCCGGTCTGACCGAAGACGTTGAGGCCGAGCCTGTACTTGCCCGACTGGAGCGGGACGAACCCGCCGACCGCCCAGCGCCACTCGGTGCCCACGCCGAGGCCGTTGCCCCGGACCGGGTCGTTGATGCTGCTCTCCGGGCGAAAGTGTACGCCCGTGTTCCCGGTGAAGATGAAGGGGCCCGCCGCGGTCTCGGCCAGCACGAGGACCATCGCCGCCGGCTTGTTGTCCGCGCCGAAGTTCGTCGTGGTGCCCGTAGGCGCGAACACGCTCGCGCTCAGCCCGAGGGCGTGCTTGCGGTTCTCGGAGCGGAGCCCGACGGCGCGGAGATCGACGCGCAGATCGCCGACGGAGGGGCCGCCTGGCGTGTAGGTGGTGGTGGAGCCGCCGGCGCCCGTGATGGCGCCGCCGCCGTACTCGGGCACCGCGCCGTTCTGGAAGGGCGTGAAGGGGAAGGTCACCCCGAGGGCGAAGCGGTCGAGGAACTGGAACCCGACGCTGCCGTATAGGGTGAACTGGTTGTGGATCGCGCCCGAGCTCGACCGATTCTTGGTGGCCTTGTCGGTGGTGATCGTCGAGGTGCGCAGCGGCCGGTACGAGTACCCGATCGCGAGCTGGCCGTAGAGAATGGCGCGCTGGTTCGTGACCGGGCGAAAGACGGCGACGCCGTCGTCGGGCGCGCCGGGCACCTCGAGCCGGTCCAGCTTGAACGTGCGCTGCTGCGCCGCCGCCCCGCTCGCCAGCGCGCCCACGGCGAAGAACGTCGCCAACCCGAGCCCAACCGAGACCTTCCTCATGCTGCTCCGCCTCATGCGCGTATCGCCTCCAACCCCCGCGAGCGGGGGCCGCCCGTTTTTCAGCCGGGCAAACGACCCGAGCCGAGGCCGCACCGTACACCGCTTCGACCGCGAGAGGACGAACGAAACGGCGGAGAGCCCGCACCCGCTCGCGACGGCCTCCCCCCGCGCACCGGGGGAATTGTGCGACCTATCCCTTGACGTGAGCCCGCGCCGGTGCTTTCTTCCGCGGCCCCCGGGAAGAGGCCTGTCGCCCCCCGCGGCCACGAAGAGAGAAATGTCATGAAGCGCACGTACCAGCCTCACAACCTCCGCCGGGTCCGCACGCACGGGTTCCGCGCCCGCATGGCGACCACGGGAGGCCGCAAGGTCCTCGCCAACCGGCGCCGCAAGGCCCGCCTCCGCCTCGCCGTCACGACCTTCAAGAAGTAAGCGCCGCGGCGCCGCGAGGCGCCCCGGGCCCGAGACCGCGGGCCCGCCCGCGCGAGCAACATGTCGGCCTCCGCCCCCACGCCCGCTCCCCCGAGTACCTTCGGGAAGGAGCGGCGTCTCGTGCGGAGGGCCGACTTTTTGCGCGTCCAGGCCTCGACGTTCCGCGTGAGCACGCGCTCCTTCGTGCTGCTCGTCGCCTGCCGACCTCGGGACGAACGCGATGCCGGCGACGTGCGAGGGGAGCCCGCGCGCCTCGGCCTCACCGTGGGCAAGAAGGTCGGAGGAGCGCCGGTGCGGAACCGCGTGAAGCGCGTCTTTCGCGAGTGTTTTCGCCTGTGGCCGGCGCCCGGGCTCGTTCCCGCCGGCTTCGATCTCGTGGTGATCGCGCGGGGCGGCGCGGCGGGGCTCGACCTCGCGCGGGCGCGCGCCGAGCTTGAGCCGGTGTCCCGCCTCCTGGCGCGCCGGTGCGAAGAAGCGCGCGCGGCCCTGGCGCGAGCCGACACGGGGCCTCATGTTCCCCGCGCTCGATGATCCTGCGCTTGCTCCTTGGCCTCGTGCGCGCCTACCAGCGCTTCCTGCGGCCCTTCCTCGGCGGCCACTGCCGCTTCGAGCCGTCGTGCTCTCGGTACGCCGCCGCGTGCCTCGAGGCGCACGGCGCGGCCCGCGGCAGCTTGCTTTCGGTCGTGCGCGTGTGTAAGTGCCACCCTTTCCACCCCGGCGGCTACGACCCGCCCCCTCCCCGTCTCCCGCGCCCCGGCGTCAGCGGAGCATGACCCCCGCGTCGCTGGGGGTCGCCCGCCGGACCGCCACCGAGCTTCGAAAGCAGACTCATGGATCGAAATACCGTCGTGCGCTGGGTGGTCATCGCGGCCGCGATCTTCCTGTTCATGAAGTTCGGGATGCCGCTCATCCAGGGGAAGGACAAGCCCCAGAGCGTGCCGGCGGAGGCCTACGTGAACGCGCCCGCGTTCGCGCCGGACCTGCTCGACCCTCGCGCCGACGGCAAGCCCGCGGAGGCGCCTCCCGAGGGTGAGCTCTGCGATCTGGTCGGCAACCGCTTCGAGGCGCAGCTCTCGAGCCGTGGCGCGGCGCTCGTCCACTTCAACCTGAAGGACCAGCAGTACGCGGGCGGCGGCGCGTTCGACATGTCCACCACGCCGGACCACGAGCGCTGGCGCAGCCTCCGCACCCTCTTCCGCGCCGAGGGCGCCAACGATCAGCTCAAGTACGACCGCTTCCCCTGGAAGCTCGAGCGCGGCGCAGACGCGGCCGCGAAGAAGTCCTGCACGTTCACCTACGCCGACGAGCTCGTGAGCCTCACGAAGACCGTGCGGGTCGGGGAGCGCCCCTTCGAGCTCGAGGTGACCACCGAGGTGAAGAACCTCGCCAACGACACGAAGTCCCACAGGCTCGCGATGGGCATGTACGCCTTCCGCCGCAACGAGGAGGTCTCCGGGCACCTCGGGCGGGTCTCGCCCTTCCAGAGCGAGCTCGTGTGCGCCCAAGGGAAGGACGTCACGCGCAAGACCAAGGACGACTTCAAGGACGGCTGGCAGACCGTGCAGGGCGCCGATCGGTTCGCCGCGATCTCGAACTACTACTTCGCCCAGGCGCTCGTCCCCACGGTCGAGGGTGGCTCCGCCGACTGCTCGATCCTCGCGGAAGACTGGGTCGCCGATGGCCAGAAGCGAGACGACGACAAGGCCGGCGCGGTCTACCACGCGCGCCTCAGCTACCCGCCGCGCAGGCTCGCCAAGGGCGAGACGGCGAAGTACACGCAGCTCGCCTTCCTCGGCCCGAAGGAGCGCGACGTGCTCGCCGGCGCCACCCGCGGCGGCAGCGGCGCGGCGGCCGTGACGAACCCGGGCCTGAACGACCTCATCAACCTCGGGTTCTTCTCGCCGGTCGCGAAGGTCCTCATCTCGTTTCTCGTGTTCCTCCACGCGAAGGTCACGTTCGGCAACTGGGGCCTCGCCATCATCTTGATGACGCTCTGCGTGCGCCTCTTGCTCTTCCCGCTCACGTGGAAGTCGATCAGCGCGACGGTGGGCATGCGCAAGCTCAAGCCCGAGGTCGACGCCATCAACTCGAAGTTCGCCGACGACGCCCAGGCGAAGAACCTGGCGATGATGGAGCTGTGGAAGAAGAACGGCGTGAACCCGTTCGGCGGGTGCTTGCCTCAGCTCGTGCAGATGCCCGTGTGGTTCGCGATGTACACCACGCTGCAGACCGCCGTGGAGATGTACCACGAGCGCTTCCTGTGGTTTCGCGACCTCTCGGCGCCCGATCCGTTCTACGTGCTGCCGATCGTGCTCGGGGGCTTCATGATCCTCCAGCAGCGCATCGTGCCGCAGCAGCCGGGCATGGACCCGGCGCAACAGAAAATGATGATGTGGCTCATGCCGGCGATCTTCACCGTCATGATGCTCTTTCTCCCCGCCGCGCTCGGCGTCTACATGCTGACCAACAGCGTGCTCGGCATCGTTCAGCAGCTCGCTGTGGAGCGCTTCGCGCCGAGCGGCGGGCCCAAGAAGGGGAGCGCGGGGAGCGGGATCGTGGTCGAGGAAATGCCGGCGACCAAGGTGGAACTTGGCAAGGGAAAGGTCTGAACAGATGACTGACGGTGAGACGACGAACTCCGGCGCGGACGCGCAGAGCCAGCGCGCGGTTGGCTTCGTGCGCATGCTCCTCGACAAGATGCAGATCGAGGCCGAGGCCGTGCTCGCGCCGGACGACGGCGAGGGCTCCGCCGACGAGATCCGCATCGACATCGAGGGCCCCGACGCCGGGCGGGTGATCGGCAAGCGCGGCACCGTGCTCGAGGCCATCCAGTACCTGACGACCCGCATCGTGCATCGCCCAGGCGACGCGCGCCGGCACGTGCAGGTCGACGCGGAGGGCTACCGGGCCCGCCACGAGGACCAGCTCGCCGAGATGGCGAAGAAGCTCGGGCAGCGCGTCGCGAGCGAGGGCAAGGTCATCACCTTCGACCCCATGAGCGCGCGCGACCGGCGCATCGTCCACGTCGCGCTCAAGGACGTGACCGGCGTCCGCACGGAGAGCCACGGCGAGGGCCCCGATCGCCGCGTGCAGATCATCCCGCTCAAATCGGGCGCGTAGCCGGCGCCGCGAGCCCGTCGCGCGGTCCCTCGAAATGCCTGTAAGATACACAAATATCGACGGCACGACGCCGGACAAAGGCCCCGCCGACCTCCTCAAGTGGCAGGTCGGCGATCGGCTGCTCGGGCGGCGCCGGCGGCACGGCCCCCCCTTCGCGACGCCACGACGCGCCAACGACGGCGCGAGGGTGCGCGCGCCCGAGGCGAGCCTCACCTGGGTCGGCCACGCGACCTTCGCGATGCGCCTCGCCGGAAAGCTGGTCCTCACCGATCCGGTGCTGGGCGATCGCATCCAGGGGTTCGTCCGGCGCCTGTCGCCGCCGGGGCTCGCCCTCGCGGACCTCGGAGAGGTCGACGTGGTCACGGTGTCGCACGATCATTTCGACCACATGGACCTGCCGTCGCTCAGGCGCATCGGCCCGCGCGCGACGTACGTCGTCCCGCTCGGCTGCGGGAAGCTCCTCCGCGACGTGGGTCTGCCGAACGTCATCGAGCTCGATCGCTGGGAAGAGGTGACGCTCGGCGATCTGCGCGTGCGGCTCGTGCCCGCACACCACTGGTGCATGCGCGCCCCCTGGGACCGCAACACCCGGCTGTGGGGCGGCTTCGTTTACGAAGGGCCCGAGGGCAAGGCCTACCACGCGGGGGACACCGCGTTCTCGGAGCGGGTGTTCCGCGAGATCGGCGAGCGCGAGCCCGGCATCGACTGGGCGATGACCCCGATCGGCGCGTACGACCCCGAGTGGTTCATGAAGCCGCAGCACATCGGCCCGGCCGACGCGGTGGAGGCCTTCGCGCTGCTCGGCGCCCGCGCGTTCGTGGCCATGCACTGGGGCACGTTCCGGCTCACCGACGAGCCCACCGGTGAGCCGCCCGAGCTGCTGCGGGCCGAGTGGGCTCGGCGCGCGCTGCCGGAAGAGCGCCTCTGGATCACCGACCTCGGCGAGACGCGCTCCCTCGCGCGCGAGTAGCGCCGCGCCGCCACCGCGGGCTCCTTCGGGATTCTTTACGTGCCGCGCCGTTGACCCAGCGCCGCGCCAGGGCAACGCTTTCATGCACGCGTGAGGCAATTTCGCCCACGCGGTCACGAGCCCCGCTGGAAGCTGTCGCTCCGGCGAGTGGAGAGCAGAAACATGCATCCTGCATTCTATTGGTGGTGGAAGAACGTCCGCAGCGGCGAGCGCGCGCGCTGCGAAGAGTCCGCGAGCGCGGACGGGTGCGGCCCTCGGGCGTGCGGCCCCGGCGGCTTCGGCGGCCGAGGGTTCGGGCGCGGCGGCGGCCCAGGCCACGGGGGCCCGGGCGGCGGCGGCGGGGGAGACGATCCGTTCGGCGGCGGGCCGTTCGGCGTGCGGCGCCCCCTCAGGTTCCTCGCGGTGAAGCTCGAGCTCCGCGAGGAGCAGGTCGAAGAGCTCGCCAAGGTGATGAACGAGCTCAAGACCGAGCGCGCCCAGGCCGAGGTCGATCACCAGCGCACGATCGCGGCGTTCGCCGACGCGCTCGAGCGTGAGGCCTTCGACGACGCGCGCGCGGCCGAGGGGGGCGCGCTCCGCGTGTCCAGCGCCGACAGGCTCCGGGACGCCGTCGTCAAGGCGCTCGGGCGAATCCACGGGCTGCTCGACGAGGCCCAGCGCAAGAAGCTCGCGTACCTCATTCGAACCGGCACGCTCACGCTGTAGGCGCGGCTGCCAGCCACATCGCCTCGTCGGCCCCCCGCGCGCTCGAGACGCTCGAACGCGCGCGGGGGCGACGGCGCTGCGGTATGCTCGCCGGATGCGCTCACGGTTTTCTCCCCGCTCCGCTGGCCTCGCTGGTCTCGCTGGTCTCGCTGGTCTCGCCCGTCTCGCGTGCGCGGGCCTCGCGCTCTCCGCCGCGGCGTGCGGCTCCCCGAAGGCGCCCTCCACGGTGGTGACCGAGCTCGCCGGTGGCCCCCCCGGCACGACCACGATCGTGGCGTTCACCGACTACGAGTGCCCCTTCTGCCGCTCCACACACCTCGAGCTGACGAAGGCGATCCTCGGGGGCCCGCCGGTGCGCATCGTGCGGCACCACGTGCCCCTCCCCAGCCACCCTCACGCCGACCTCGCCGCGCGCGCGGCCATCTGCGCCGAGACGCTCGGCGCCCGCATGGACCGCATGGACGACGTCCTCTTCAGCGCCGGCTCCGCGGGCCTCAACGCGGGCGCCTGCGAGGACGCCGCGGCCGAAGCCGGTGTCGCCGATCGCGACGCGTTCAAGGCCTGCCTGCACGCGGCCACGACCGACGAGCGCCTCCGGCGCGATCTCGCCGTGTACGCGGAGGCCGGCTCGGGCGGCGTCCCGCTCACGTACGTCGGCAAGCGACGGTTCGAAGGGGCCCAGGACGCGCCCACGCTCCGCGAGGCCATCCAAGAGGCGAGCCGCAAATAGCGCTCACCCACGCTCGCCTACACGCGCCCACGTCCCGCCCGAAAAGGGTAGCCCCGGGCGAAGGGCAAGCTATGGTGCGTTCATGGGTCGTCGCATCACCGCCGTCGTGTTCGCTCTAGGCTGTGCCGCCGCGGTCGCGTGTGCGAACGGCGTCGCCGACCTCGACGACGGCGGCTTGATCGAGCCCGTGGAGGAGGAAGACGCGGGCACGCCCGTCCGTGACTCGGCGACACCCCCGCGCGACGTTGCGCTGCCGCCGGTCGTGCAGGTCGACTCGGCGCCGCCGCCCCCCGTGGACGCGGGCACCGACTCCCCGGTGGTGGTGGACAGCGGCACCGGCGACAGCGGCACCGGCGACGCGGGCACGCCCGCCGCGTGCGCGAGCCCCAACACCTGCCTCGGCGGCACCACGATGACCGCCATCAGCGGCGACACGGGCTCGCCCACGAGCCGCACGACCGGCACCACGTCGCAGTGGCTCAAGATACGGGTGAGCGAGAACGACAGCGGCGTGTTCGGCGCCAAGCTCAAGGTGCGGCTCACACTGACCTCGCCCAGCTCGGCCAACTTCGACATGCGGGTGTACGTGCCAAACGACGGCAGCTCGCAGAAGTGCACCGGCGCCGACCGCCAGACCAGCTCAACCGTGGGCCCCGACGTGGCCTCGGTCGAGTGGGGCGAGGGCGCGCTCGCCAACGGCGACGACGACGACCGCTGGGTCACGATCGAGGTGTTCCACGTCTCGGGCACCTGCGCCGCCGGCCAGACCTGGTCGCTCCTCGCCGAAGGCAACAAGTAGGCGCCGCTCCTCCGGGCCGCGGCGCGCGCGGGAAATGCGTGGCCCCGCGCGGAGGGCACGCTACGGTGCGATCATGGGTCGTCACATCGCCGCCGTCTTGTTCGCCTTGGGCTGTGCCGCGGCGGTCGCGTGCACGAGCGGTATCGCCGACACGGAAGACGGCGGCGTGATCCTGCCGGAGGAGGTCGACGCGAGCGCGCCGACGCCCACCCGTGACTCGGCCTTGCCGCCGGTCGTCCAGTTCGACTCCGCTCCGCCGCCGCCGGTGGACGCAGGCACCGACGCCGTGGGCGACGCGGGCGTGGGCGACGGCGGCGTGGGCGACGGCGGCGCGGGCGACGGCGGCGCGGGCGACGCGGGCACGCCCATCGCGTGCGCGAGCCCCAACGCGTGCGGCGGCGCCACCGCGATGACCGCGGTGAGCGGCGACACGGGCGCCCCCACGAGCCGCACGACCGGCACCACGTCGCAGTGGCTGAAGATCCGCGTGACCGAGGACGACAGCGGGGTCATCGGCAAGAAGGTCACGCTCCGGCTCACCCTCACGTCGCCGAGCTCGGCCAACTTCGACATGCGAGTGTACGTGCCGACCGACGCCAGCTCGCAGAAGTGCACCGGCGCCGACCGCCAGACCAGCGCGACCGTCGGCCCCGACGTAGCGTCGGTCGAGTGGGGCGAGGGCGCGGTCGCGAACGGCGACGACGACCATCGCACGGTCACCATCGAGGTGTTCCACGTGTCCGGCACGTGCGCCGCCGGCCAGACTTGGTCGCTCCTCGCCGAAGGCAACAAGTAGCCGCACGGCGCTCGCGCGACGCGCGACGCGCCTGGCGCGCGACAGCTCGTGCGGTACGATCGAGGCATGCACGGGCTGCTCTTCGCGACCGCGCTGGTGGTCCTTATCGCCGCGGGCTGGCGGCTCGTTCGCGCTCTCCGCGCTCTCCGCAGGCGCCGCGCCGCCGCGCGCCCGGGCTCAATCCCGCGGACTCACCTGCCTAGCCCGGCGCTCGCGCCGCGCGTGGCCCTGCGCTCCAAGCCGCCTCGCCGCGCGGAGGGCGCGCGCGGGGGCGTGCTCGTGCTCGAGGGGCTCCCGCTCGACCGGCTCGAGATCGATGAGCTCCCCTACCCGCTCACCGGCGCTACGACGGTCGCCGCGCGAGGGCTCTACGGCGTGCCTTGCGGTCGGCACCGCGTGCGCCTCCGCGGCGTGGGCGGCGCGGGCGACCCGAGGTCACGCTCGCTCGACGTCGTCATGCCGGCCGGCGGCAGCCTCCGCGTGAGCCTCGGCGCCGAGGGTGACCTGGAGGTACACCGCGCGCCGCGCGGCGAGCTCGATGCAGCCTACATTCATTACCCGACGTGGGCGCGAGGGCCGCTCCTCGACCGCCGCGCGAGGCCGATCCCCGACGTCGCCGGCCTCGGCGCGGAGATCGCGCGCGCGTTCGTGTCGACGGAGCGCGACGCCTCGGCGCGCCTCGCCGACAGGCTCGTGGGGGTCGCGCTCACCCAGGCCGAGCTCGACGCGCTCCGCAACCTGTGCCGAGACCAGGTCGCGCGCGCGACGGCCGCGGAGCGTGAGGAGGCCCGCGCTCGCGCCCGCGTGCTGCTGCCAGAGGTCGAGGCCGCGGAGCGCTGAACCGCGCCGCGCCGCGACGAGGGCGCGGCGCGCGGCTCCGTCGCCCTCAGCGCCCGAGCGCGACCTTCGCGCGATCCCCGAGTCGCTTCAGGTCGTCCTTCGTCGTCCACGCGGCGATCACCACCACCAAGTTCGAGACGTTGCCTACGGCGAAGAGCACGAACGGCACGATCGAGTCGGAGGCCGCCGACGCCAGGAAGCCCGCGAGGTAGAGCGCCGCCGGCAGGGCGAACCGGACCTCGCTCGTGATGGCGAGCGAGGTCGCGAGGAACGCCCAGAGGAACATGCTGAGCGTGAGGTGGTGGCGCAGCGACACGCCCATGAGGTCGAGCCCCGGGACGAGCACGACCTGCATCACGAGCCCCGAGAGCGTGGTGAACGCGAGGTTGCGGTTCAGGCGCGTCTTGGAGATCGAGTCGCGCGCCCAGAACAGGAGGCCGCCCGCGATCGCGACGGCCACGAGGGTGCGCAGCAGCAGCGGGTGCATCGGGGGCGAGGCTTCGCGGTGCGCGTAGATGACGAACGGCGTGATCGCGCCGACGACGGCGAGGATCGCGGCGAGCAGCAGCCGCGTGCGCCGCCCGACGCTCGGGTCGTACTCGGCCTCGAGGTGAGCGAGCTTGGCGAGTCGGGCCTTCTCGGCCTCGCGCGCCCTCAGCGCCTCTTCGACACGCGCCCGCAGCGCCGGGGCGGGCGACGTCATCTCCGCCAAGACGGCGTGCGCGGCCTCCGCGGAGCCGGCCGCGAGCTCGAAATCGATCATCTGCGTGCACACGAGCTCGAGCCCCGCCCTCGCCTCGTCGTTCTCGGACCACGCGCGGAGGGCCTCCAGGTACCCGAAGCGCGCGGCGCCAAAGAGGTTGTACGCCTGCTGGCGCCCCTCGGCGTCGACCGGACCGGCGAGCAGGCGGGTGAGCTGCGCGCGCTTGTGCGCGGCCTCCTCGGCGAGCTCGCTCGAGCCGCGGTGCGTGAGAAAATCGAGGACCGCCGCCCGGAGCTCGGCCACCGACGGGTAGCGATCGGCGTGTAGCCGACGCATGGCGCGCGTGCACACCCCGGCGAGCTCGCGAGGGCAGTCTTCCGGGAACAGCGGGCTGGAGTACAGGATGCTGCTCACCATCGTGGCGAACGTGCTCCCCTCGTGCGGAGGCCTACCAACCACAATCTCGTACAGCGTCGCCCCGAGCAGGTAGATGTCGGTGCGCTCGTCGATGCGCGGCGTGGGCGACCCCAACATTTCCGGGGCCATGTAGCAGGGCGTGCCGGCCGCGTCGGTGGCGTCGGAGGCGAGCGGCAGGCGGCGCTCCGGATCCGGCTCGAGGCTCACGGCGATGCCCCAGTCGAGCAGGTAGACCTCGCCGAACTCGCCGATCATGACGTTCTCGGGCTTGATGTCGCGGTGCACGATGCGCTTCGCGTGCGCGCGGCTGACCGCCTGCGTGACCTGGACGAACACGCGGAGGTGCCACTCGAGCGGATCGGTCGCGCCGTGCCGCCGGCGCACCGCCTCGGGATCGCGGAGGAGGGCGTCCCACGACGTCCCCTCGACCTTGCGCATGACGATGTGGGGACGGCCTGCCTCGTCGACGCCGAGATCGTAGATCGGCACGACGTTGGGGTGCTCCACGCGCCCCGTGAGCCAGGCCTCGCGGAGCAGGCGGTTGGAGGCCTCCGCGTCGTTCGCGAGCGCGGCTCGCACGGTCTTGATGGCGACCTGGCGCCCCAACGTGGACTGCTCGGCGACGCGAACGACGCCCATGCCGCCCTCGCCGAGGGTCTCGCGGACGACGAAGCCGGGCAGCGAACCGCCGGGCGCCGTGTGCAGCAGCCCCGCCGTGGCGATCGCCTCCGGGCTCGCGACGCGCTCGCGGTCGCGCTTGGGCTCGATGGTCGAGCGCGGGTGCTCGACCAGGGTCGCCCCGAGATCCTTCATGATCGGCAGCGTGAGCAGGCGCTCCGACCAGTCTTCTGGCGACAAGGTCTCGTCGAACTCGATGCTCACGGGCAGAGCATCGCCCAGCCCCCCCCCCTTGGGAAGCGCGGGCAGAGCCGGTATGACGTGTTCATGCTTCGACCGGCCCGAGGGCGGCTTCTGCTGGTTTCACTTGGGGCGTTGCTCGGCACGCTCGGCCTCCTGCTCGGCCTCTCGGTCGGGTTCCCGCGGACGGCGCTCGCGCGCGTCGCGCCCGCCGTGCCCACGGTGAGCCCCGTGGAGGCGAAGGTGGAAGAGGAGATCGCGCCCGACTCGCCCCGCGCGAGCATGGCGCGCTTCGTCGCGGCGACGAACGGCGGCCGCTGGGCCGAGGCGGCCACGTACCTCGAGCTAGGCCGCGCGGACGCGCGTCGCGGGCCTGAGCTGGCGCGGAGGCTGAGCGACGTGCTGAACCACCGACTCTGGCTCGACCCCCACCTGCTGTCGCCCGAGTCGTCCGGCAAGCGTGACGACCAGCTCCCACCGGGGGTCGACGAAATAGGGCGCATCGTCGGCACCGACGGCAAGTCCGAGCCCGTGCGTCTCGTGAGACGCGAGGCCCGCTCCGCCGACGAAGAGTCCCGGTGGCTCTTCTCCCTGGCCACCGTCGCGCGCATCGACGCGCTCTACGGGAGCCTCAAGGGGCGCTGGTTCCGCGAGCACCTGCCCGAGCCGCTCCTGCGAGACGCTCCCGGACCCTTCATCTATTGGCAGCTCATCGCCTTGCCACTGGCGATGCTCGGGTGTCACTTCGCGGGGCGACCGCTCGCGTGGCTGGTCGTCGCGCTGATGGCCCGCCTCGCGCGACGGACGCAGGTCACCTGGGACGACGAGGTCGCGCGAGGTGTGCGGGGCCCGGCGCGCCTGCTCACCGCCGTGCCTCTCTTCTACCTCGCCACGAGCCAGCTCGCGCTCTACCAGCGCGCGGAGGAGCTCGTGGAGCGGCTGTGCCGAGCCGCGGTGCTGGCGGGGTTCTTCTGGGTCGCGCTCCGCGCGCTCGCGGCGTTCGGCGGCACGGTGCTGACGAGCGAGTGGGGCGTCGTACGGCCCTCGCTCCGCGATTTCTCGTGGTTCTCGCTCCGCGTCGCCCGCATCACCGTGTGGGTCGTCGGCGGCGTCGTCGTGCTGAGCCAGCTCGGCTACCCGGTGGGCAGCCTCGTGACCGGCCTCGGCATCGGCGGCATCGCCATCGCGCTCGCCGCACAGAAGACGGTCGAGAACCTCTTTGGGTCGGTGTCGATCCTCGTCGATCAGCCCTTCCGTGTGGGCGACGCCATCCGGGTCGACGGTGTGGAGGGCACGGTCGAGAACATCGGCCTCCGCTCGACCCGCGTGCGAACCCTCGACCGCACGCTGGTGGTGATCGCGAACGGCAAGCTCGCCGAAATGCGCACGGAGTGCCTCACCGCGCGCGACCGAACGCGCTTCGCGACCAAGCTTCGACTGTCGACGGCGACGACGACGGCGCAGCTCGCCGCGCTCGTGACCGACCTCGAAGTCGTGCTCCGCGCACACGAGAAGGTCGATCCGGAGACGATCGCGGTGCGGTTCTCCGCCGTGGGTGACGGTTCGCTCGACATCGAAGCGAGCTGCGCCGTCACGACGACCCAGTGGGCGGAGTTCACGAGCTACCGGCAGGCGCTGCTCTTGGGATGCGTCGAGGCCACGCGCCAAGCCGGCGTCGAGCTCGCGCCGCGAGAGCAAGCGGCGCCCGCGGCGCCCGCGGCGTAGGTCGCGCCTGGTTCGATTCGTGGCCAGCCGTGAGTCAGCCTCGATCCAGTCGCGCGGGCCCCACATGGTAGACCACGCGATGCCTCGAAGAGAGCCGATGTAGGTGATTCTGCGCGCTAGGCCGCACGCCAGGCACGTCGGTTGCACTTGACGAATGTCGTGAGCCCCCTCCCCGCCCCCCTCGCCTCTCGTCGGTCTCGGTTCGGCGCCATCACCGGCGCACTCGCCACCGGCGCGCTCGCCGCACTGTCCACCACACTGGTGGTGGCCTGCAGCGGGACGGTCGACGATCCCTCGCCGTTTCCCTCCGCAACGCCCGGCGCGACCACGGGGCCAGCGGCCCCGGGCACCAACCAAGGCGGCTCGGGGCCTTTCGGCGGCCCTGGCGGTGGCGGCGGCAGCTCCGGGGGCGCCGGCAACGTCACCCCCGAGTGCGCCTCCGTGAAGGCCAAGGCCGACCGGCTCCCGCTCGAGATGATCGTGGTGCTCGATAAGTCCGGGAGCATGTGCGAGTACACGACGGCCACTGAGCCCCGAAACTGCGGCAACGCGGCCTCGAAATGGAAGATCGTCACCAAGGCCCTCGAGACCTTCTTCCGCAGCTTCGAGTCCGCGGAGATCACGGTCTCGCTCATCGCGTTCCCGAACGGCGACGAGTGCAACGCCGCCACATACCGAACGCCCATCGAGCGGCAGAAGCTCCCGCTCGGCGCCGACGCGCTCGTCGCGAAGATGAACGGGCTGTCGCCAAACGGCTCGACGCCCACGACGCCGGCCGCCGACGGCGCCGTGCAATACGCGAAGACCGTCGACGCCGCGCTCGCGGGCCGAGGCAAGACGGTGATCGTGTTCGCGACCGACGGGCTCCCCCAGGGCTGCAACAACAACAGCATCCAGGCGGCGGGGAACGTGGTCGGCGTGGTGTCCTCCACGATCAAGAGCTACGTCATCGGCGTAGGGGCGAACCTGACGGCGCTGAACGATCTGGCGGTGAAGGGCGGCACGAGCAAGGCCCTGCTCGTCAGCAACGCGAACACCACGCAGGCGAGCATGGACCTCACGACGGCGCTGAGCCAGATCCGCGGCGCTTCGCTCGCGTGCGAGTACGCCTTGCCGGCGCCTCCTGCCGGGCAGAAGCTCGACATCAACGCGGTGAACGTGCAGTTCACGCTCGCCGGCGGCACCCCGCAGACCCTCCCCTACAGCGCCGACTGCTCGAACGCGAAGGGCTGGCGCTACGACAGCGCCACGGCCCCGACGAAGATCACGCTCTGCCAGACGGCCTGCGACGACGTGAAGGCCACGGCCGGCACCGAGTCGAAGCTCGACGTCGTCCTCGGGTGCAAGACCGAGGGCGGCACGCCCCGGTGAGCTTGGTTCGCGCCGCCTCGGGCTCGCTCCTTCGCCCCGCGCCCCCGTGGCGAGCGTGCGTCAGTCGTCGTCGTCTTCCTTGAGGTGCTTCGCCCGCGCGAAGACGGCGGCGCCGGCCGCGATCACCGGCAGCGCCATGACGCACAAGATGATGTAAAGACTAGGATTTCTATGGGAAGAGCTGGTCAGGTACAGCGTCGAAGCGACGATGAGGCACGGAAACCCCATGAGGGTGACGCCGAGGACCTTGGCGGTGAACTTGTCTTCGAGCACGCCCGTGCAGCCTACACCAAACAGGACACGCCGGGGCGCTTCGCGGTATAGTCGGGGCCTTCCATGAAGGTCCCCACGGTCCCCGCCTCACCCCGCCGGATGTCCACCACCGGTCTCTCGCTTGGCCTGTTCTCGCTTGGCCTGTTCTCGCTTGGCCTGTTCTCGCTCGGCGCCGCCGCCATCGGGTGCACCTCGCCCCCGCCGTACTTCGTCGTGCGCGGCATGCCGGGCGAGCGCCTCCCCATGGTGTCGGGCGATCAGATGCGCCTCCAGCACCCCTCGCAGGAGCGCTACGGACAGGCAAAGTCGGGCTACCACGTCGTGCACTCGAGCGACGACTGGAAGCGCCTCTTCCCGAGCGGCGAAGTGGCCGCGTCGCCGGCGGAGGTCGACTTCTCGAAGAAGATGATCATTCTGGCCGTCGGCGACGGCCGAAAGACCACCGACGTGAAGGTCACCAAGGTGCTCGACACGGCCAGCACGCTGCACATCTTCGTGCGGGAGTCGCTCGAGGGCGAGGGCTGCAAGAACGAGAACGAGGGCAACGCTTACGACGCCGTCATCACCGATCGCCTCGACAAGAACGTGCTCGTGCACGTCGAGGTGGAGCGGGGCACCTCCTGCGGCGCGGCGCCCACCGCCCAGATCACCTGCCGGCAGGGGGCCGGCGCGTGGGCGAACCCCATCTCGGCCCAACCGAACGGCGCCGCGGTGGAGTGCGAGGCCGTCCCCCACGTGACCGGATCTTTCGCGCTGGTCGAGCAGAGCTGGCGCTTCGCCCAGGTCCCAAACGGCTCGGCGTCGAAGATGGCGTTCTCCAAGAACAACACGCACGTCGCGTTCCCTGTCGACCTCTTCGGCAGCTACGTCCTGTCTTTCGACGTCGTCGACGAGGCGAGGCGGCGTGGCACCGCGCAGGCCACGGTGGAGGTGGCGCCCCCGAAGGACGGCGACACCTACGTGCAGATCGCCTGGACCAAGTTCGAGGCGAACGACGACCTCACGGCGTTCCCTCGCGTAAACCTGCGCATCACCGAGGACGGCAAGCCCACCCCCGGGGTGTGCGCGAAGGACGTCGTGCGTAAGCCCGACTTCTGCGACGTGCGCGAGCAGGTCCCGACGGTGCTCTTTCACTTGAAGGGCGCGCGCGACAAGTTCCTGCTGGAGACGGCCTACACCGACGAGCGCGCCAAGGGGGGCCCCTACATCTGCGTACGCACGTTCCTCAATGGCGCGAAGGTCGCCGAGGCGTGCGACGATGTGCCCCGCGCCGCCGAGTCGGTGTGGACGGTCGGCCTCCTCGACGCCCGCTCGGGCAAGGTCGGGCCGCCGCCTCCTCCGGCGCCCGCGCCCGCTGCCCCACCACCGGACCCGAAGAAGCCCGCCAAGCCGGTGAAGCCGGTCAAGGCGCCGCCGAAGGCCCCCGCGAAGCCTCCAGCGAAGAAGTAGCGCGGTCCCTCGCGTCGCGCGCCCGAGCGGCCCCGCGAGCGATCGCGGCGACGAACCCGGGCAGCGCCTCAGGCGCCTCGGTGAAGAAGAGCGACGGCTCGACCAGCTCGAGCTCCATCAGGAGGAGCGCGCCTTGCTCGTCGCGCGCGGTGTCGACCCGCGCGTAGAGGAGTGGCTCGCTCGTGGGGTGGAGTTCGTCCACGGCAGCGAGCACCTTCGTCGCGAACTCCCGCTCGTCGTCGGCGAGCTCCACCCGCGTGACCGCCTCGGCGTCCCCCGAGAACCTCGGGCTCTTGCGGATGGCGTGCGAGGCCACGCCGTCGAGCACCACGACCGAGCGCTCTCCCCTCCCCTCGACGCTGCGAACGTACGGCTGCACCATCACGTCGCGCTCGGCCGCGAGCACCCGCAGCGCGGCGTCGCCGGCGGCGCGCTCGGCCGCCGTGAAGCGCGACGTCTTCCACGAGCCCGCCGACACGCGGGGCTTGATGACGACGTCGTCGTCGAACCCGTGCATCTTGCACACTTCGGCGAGGGACGTGTCGCGGCCCCGGTCGACGAACGCGGTCGGGACGATGGGCACCCCGCGCGCGGCGAGCTCGCCCAAATAGCGCTTGTCGACGTTTCCGCGCAGCACGGCGGGCGGGTTCAGGACGGTGGTCGCCCCCTCGATGGCCGCGAGCCACGCGAGGAACTCGGCGAGCGCCTGGGCGTAGCTCCACGTCGACCGGACGACCACGAGATCCGGGGCGCGCCCCGAGTCTGGCCAGGCGCGCCACACGGGCGGGCCGTCCCAGGGGAGCAGCGAGACGACGAGGCCGGCGCGCGCGAGCGCACCGAGGAGCGGCGCCTCGTCGTGGTCGGGCTCGGGGAGCGTGGCGCAGGTGGCGATGGCGACGGACAGGGGGCGGAGCATGCGGCTCGCGAGCGTAGCAGCCTCGCGCCAGCGCCGGCGCGGGGCACAGCCCCCCACGGGTGCGTGTGGTCAAGCATCCCACCGGCCGGTGCCGATTTCGCCATCAGAAGATTGACGGGGAGGGGTGAACCTTGGCAAAAAGCGAGAGCGTTTCGAGAGGCTCATCCCGAGGAGGACTTTTCATGAAGAAGATTGCGCTTTTGTTTGCGGTGACGGTGGCGGTGGCGGCGGCGGCGATCGCTTGTGGCGACGCGAAGCCCCCGATGGATCCCTCGGCGCTCAGCTCGGCCTCGGCCGGCATGCCTGAGGCCCCCGCGGCCCCCAGCGGGATGCCGAGCGACGCTCCGAGCGCCGCGCCTGCCGCGCCCGCGAAGTGAGTCGTCTGCTCGTGGCGTGAGTCCTCTCATCGCTACGGCACGCCCGGGAAGGGCCCCTGCGTTCAGGCGGGGGCCTTTTTTCGTTTGTGGGGCTCGCGCGGCCCCGCCCCGGGCTCCGCGACGCCGAGGACGCCTGCCGTGACGACCCCGCGGGCTACTGGGCCGGCGCGGCCGTCCTCGGCTTGGCGTTCCACACGAACAGCGTGAGCACGAAGCCCAGCACGGCGAACGGGAGAATCGCCGCAGGCCAGGTCCACCACGCCGCCGCGGTCGAGGACAAGGGCCTCGCGGGGAGCACCACCTTGAGGACGCGCGAGCCGAGCGTGGAGCCGAGATACACGCACCCGTCGATGACCCCGACCACGACGCCAACGTTGCGCTTTCCACCGAAGTCCATGCTGGCCGTGCCCGAGAGCATGCCGTGCACCCCGATGATGGCGAGCGTCATCAGCACGAGCACCCAGCCGACGTAGGGGGTGCGGAGCGTGGCGTACATCGCCAAGGAGCCCACGATCATGGCGGCGTAGAGCAGCGCCGCCACGGGTCCGCGCCTCGACTGGAAGAGGCGGTCGGAGATGAGCCCGGCGAGCACCCCGCCGAGGATGCCCGCGACGCAGTTCATCATGCCCCAGTGCATCTGCACGTAGTCGACGGCCGCGCGCCCGGTGTCCTCGGAGAACGACCGGTAGCTCTTCATGATGGTGTTGCGCAGGTAGCCGCTGCAGAACTCGATCGCCGCGATGGTCAGGATCGCGCTGCTGCCGAGCATGAGGCGCACCACCCGACGGAGCGGCATGCGCTCGCCCGTGCCCGTGGCGTCGCCGAGGTCGAAGTCGGTGTGCCCGGCCTCGCCTGGTGTGTCACGCACGAGCGCGAGGTCGACCACGGCCAAGACCAGGAGGATGCCCGCGGGCACGAAGAACGCAGCGTGCGCGCCGACGCCCTTCACGAGGGCGCTCGACCAGTCGAAGGCGAAGTAGAGGCCCAGCGAGATGAGGATGCCGAAGATCCCCCCGAAAGTGCCTCGCTCGCGCAGGTGGAACCAGGCCGAGTTCACCTTCACGATCGAGACCGCGCCGAAGCTCTGGAAGTACATGTTGAGGGCGTAGAGCGCCGAGAATACGGGCACGAGCGCGGGGCGGGCGTCGCGCGGAATGGCGCCGTCTCGCATGGCCCAGAGCGCCACGGCGCCCATCAGCGCGTTCGCGAACGCCGCGCCGACGGCGGCGATGAGGGTGGTCTTCCGGCCCCCAATGCGGTCGGTGATGGGACCGTTGACGAGGAACGAGAGGCCGTAGGTGAGGGCGCCCCACGAGTCGATCTCGAAGTACTGGGCCTTGTCGAAGAGCACGAGCACGTCGCGGCGATCGATGCACGCGTTCAGGTTGTACCGCCCCATGTACAGGAACGCGTACGTGAGCCCCACCGGGAACCAGTTGAAAAAGCGCCTACGACGGAAGGCGGAGGTGTGGCCCAGCTCAACCTTGGGCAGCCGCGCAACGACGACGACGATGACCGCGAGCAGGACGACGATCGGGAGAAGGTCAACGAGCCAGCGCGGCATGGGCGCGGAGAATGGCACGGGGCCGGCCCACGGACCATCCCAATGTCCTGTGGGGGCCGCCGCGGAGCCGCCTCACCGGGACCTCCGGCCTGCCTCCCGGCGCGCGCCGTTGCGCCGTGGCGACGATGGCGTGGTAGCCTGCTCGGCGCCCCGGGAGTGCACCGCCACCCGGGCCGCGCGCAGAGCGCGAGCGCCCGTACATGCTGCACTCCGAGCTCCTCTCCCAGATCCCGCTGTTTGACACGATGTCGCACGAGGACACGGTGGCGCTCGCGGCGCGGCTCACCGCGAAGACCTACGCGGCGGGGACGGTCGTCTTCAACATGGGCGACAAGGGCTCGTCGATGTACATCGTCAGCTCGGGCTCGGTGCAGATCTTCCTGCCCGGGTCGCCCGGCGCCGACACGGCCGACGAGCCGGTCGTCTTGAAGGACGTACGCACGGGAGAGTACTTCGGCGAGCTGTCGCTGTTCGACGACAAGCCCCGCTCCGCGAGCGTGTCGGCGACGACGGACACCGTGCTGCTCGAGCTCACGCGCGAGGACTTCAGCGACCACCTGAGCCACTCGAAGACGGCCACGATGGCCATCCTCGCCGAGATGGCCGAGCGCCTCCGCGAGACGAACGTTCTGCTCTCCCAGCGCGCGGCGCACAACGTCGTCAAGGAGTTCGAGGACAACCTCACGTGGGGCCAGAAGCTCGCCGACAAGGTGGCCGACCTCAACGGGAGCTGGGCGTTCATCCTGTTTTTGCTCGGGCTCACCGTGGCGTGGGTGTTCATGAACAGCGTGATGGCGGTGCGCTTCGACGAGTACCCGTACCAGTTCTTCAACCTGGCTCTCGCCATCCTCGTGGCGCTTCAGGGGCCGCTCATCGTCATGAGCCAGAACCGGCAGTCGTCGAAAGATCGCGCCCAGGCCGAGACCGACTTCCGAGTGAACCTCAAGAACGAGGTCGGCATCGAGAAGATCCAGCGCGAGCTCGCCGCCTTCCGCGCAGAGACCCTGAAGCACCTCGAGGTGCTCGAGCGCTACGGTCGCCACGATCGCATCCGCCACGAGATGCCCAAGAAGAAGTAGCCGGGGGTCGTCCGCGCAGGGTCGCGGCTTGCGGTGGACAGCCGCGTCGGCTACGAGTGCACCATCGAGAGAGGCGGGAAGTCCGGTGAGACGCCGGCACGGAGCCGCCACTGTATCCGGAGCTCCGCGCCCCGCTCCACGCGGCGAGGTGGCGGCGAGCCGGGAGTCAGAACGCGCCTCGCTCGTGAGCCACGCGCTCCCCGCCGGGGTGGTCCCGAACGGCGCGCGAGGTTCTCTGGTTTCGCCGCGCGAGCCTCGCGGCCGGAGTCGAGAATGCCGCTTCCCCCCGCGCTCTGCCGTGTGTCGATCCTCGTCCTTGGCCTCGCGCTCGGCGCGCGCGCACTCGGGGGCTGCAGCGACGGCCCCGCGCCAGCGACCGACGGCGGAGTGATCGACCTCGGGGCCACGCCAGAGGCGAGCCCGGGAACGCCCCCGGCCTCCAAGCCCCGCGTGGACGGCGGCTTTCCGTCGGCGGGCGACGCCGGGGTGCTCCCCGCGAGCCGCTTCGCGTCGCGGGTCGTCTCGTTCACGCCAGGCGACTGCGCCGGCTTCGGCCTGCCGAGCTTGCCCGACGTGGTGCTCGGTCCCCCCGAGGGCGCGGGCGCGACGCAAGGCGGCCTCGACGTGCTCTCGCTCGGCGTGGGCGGCGAGGTAGTGCTGTCGTTCGAGGCCGATCCGATCGTCGACGGCCCCGGCGTCGACTTCATCGTCTTCGAGAACGCTTTTTACGCGGCCGGGAACCCGGAGGCGCCGTTCGCCGAGCCGGCGACGGTGAGCGTGAGCGACGACGGCGTCACGTGGAGGTCGTATCCGTGCACCGCGACCTCGGCGCCCTACGGCGCGTGCGCCGGGTGGCGTCCCGTGTATTCTGCATCTAATAACGCCATCTCACCTTTCGACGTGGCGAGCGCCGGCGGCGATCCCTTCGACCTCGCCGACGTCGGCCTCGCCCGGGCGCGCTTCGTCCGCATCGTCGACCGCGGCCTCGGGGTGTGCGCGCCCAACCCGGGCAACCCGGACAAGCTCACGACCGGGGGCTTCGACCTCGACGCGGTGGCCTCCGTGAACCACGCGGGCGGCCCGGCTCGCTGAAGCATGAGCTTCGATCGAGCCCAGGCCGCCGGGGACGGCGGACGGGCGTAAGGTCGCGCGCCCGGCGGCGTTTGGCGTGTGCATGCGACGTTTTTCTCTCACCGTCGTCCAACGGACGATAAAGTACGCCGCACCGAGATCCCCCTCTGGGGTCGTCGGGCGGACCCAACCGAGGAGCTTGCCGTGAACGCAATTACGAAACTCTCTGCGACCGTCGTCATCACCGCGCTCGCCCTGACGGCCTGCGGAAAGGACGAGCCGCCCCCGAACACGGCCTTCGGCGCGGGCAGCGCCTACCCCGGCGGCCCCGGCGCGCCCGGCGCCCCCGGCGCGTACCCCCAGCCCGGCGCCCCCGGCGCTCCCGGCGCGTACCCCCAGCCCGGCGCCCCCGGCGCTCCCGGCGCGTACCCCCAGCCGGGCGCTCCCGGCGCTCCCGGCGCGGGGACGGCTCCTGCCCCGGGCCAGCCGGCTCCGGGCGGCTTCCCCGGCTTCCCCATGCCGGGCGCCGCGCCCGCAGGCGGCGGCGGCGGCTCAGCGCAGGCGATCGACCCGAACCTGGCGCAGATGGCCGTAGGCCCGATGATGATGTACGCGAACACGGAGGCGCCCGGCATGCAGAAGGAGGGCAACCTCGCCGCGGCCAACTTCTCGACTGGCCAGACCCTCGAGGGCGCCTTCACCATCGCGCCGGGCAAGTGCTACACGCTGGTCGCGGCGGGCGTCGGCGTCACCTCCATCGACCTCGAGATGTTCATCGTCACCCCCATCCCGGGCCTCCCGCCGGGGTCGTTCGCGAAGAACGCGTCGAAGGGCGCGCAGACCTCGATCGGCGGCAAGGCCAACTGCGTGAAGCTCGCGCTCTCTCCCGTGCCGGTGAACGCGAAGTGGGTCGCGACGGCCAAGGGTGGCGCGGGCCTCGTGGCCGTGCAGCTCTACTCCAAGTAGGTCACCGAACGGGGTCGCCGGCTTCCGCCGCGCGCCTCGGCTCTCCGCGCGCCGCGCAGCACTCCTGCCGCGGCGCGGCTCTTTTTGTCCGCGACTCGTGCTAGTCGCACGCCCATGCTCGACATCGCCTTCATTCGCCAGAACCCCGACGTCGTTCAGGCGGCCGCCACCCACAAGCGCCTCGACCTCGACGTCTCGGCGCTCCTCGCGGCCGACAAGGAGCGCCGCGAGGGCATCGTCGCCGTCGACGCGCGGCGCGCGCGAAAGAACCAAATCGCCGGCCTCATCCCGAAGGCCTCCAAAGAAGAGCGGCCCGGCCTCATCGAGGAGGCGCGCGCGGTGCGCACCGAGCTCGAGACGCTCGAGCCGGCGCTCGCGGAGGTGCAGCGGCGCTTCGACGATCTCATGCTGCGCGTCCCGAGCATCCCGCGGCCCGAGGTGCCCGTGGGCAAGGGCGAAGAAGACAACGTCGAGATCCGCCGCGTCGGCACGCCGCGCACGTTCGGCTTCACGCCGCGCGACCACGTCGAGCTCATGACCGGCCTCGGCATGGTCAACTGGGAAGGCCCGCGCAAGTTCGCCGGCGGGCGCTCGTACGCGCTCACGGGCATGGGCGCGCTGCTGGAGCTTGCGGCCACGCGGCTCGCGATCGACGTGCTCGTGGCGCGAGGCCTGACAGCGGTCATCCCGCCCGTGATCGTGCGCGAGCGGGCGCTCGTGGGCACGGGCTTCTTCCCGCTGGGGCGCGAGGAGACCTACACGCTCCCCGCCGACGACCTCTTCCTCGTGGGCACGAGCGAGGTCGCGCTGGTCTCCCTGCACGCCGACGACACGCTCGATCTCGAGGGCCTCCCGCTCCGCTACTGCGGCATCTCGCCGTGCTTTCGCCGCGAGGCGGGCGCGAGCGGCAAGGACACGCGAGGCCTCTACCGGGTGCACCAGTTCACGAAGGTGGAGCAGGTCGTGTTCTGCCGCCCCGACGAGGAGGAAGCGGAGCGCGAGCACTACGCCCTACTCGCGAACGCGGAGGCCATCCTCGAGAAGCTGGAGATCCCCTACCGCGTCGCGATCGCGTGCACCGGGGAGATTGGCCTCGGCCAGACCCGCAAGCACGAGGTCGAGTCATGGATGCCCGGCCGAAACGCGTACGCCGAGACCCACTCGTGCTCCACGCTGGGCGACTTCCAAGCGCGCCGCTCGAACGTGCGCGTGCGCCTCGCCGACGGCCAGCTCGCCTTCCCGTACACGCTGAACAACACCGCCATCGCGAGCCCGCGGATCTTGATCCCGCTGCTCGAGAACCACCAGAACGAGGACGGCTCGGTCACTCTTCCGAAGGCCCTCGTGCCCTACATGAACGGGATCGAGGTGCTGCGGCCCAAGGCGTAGCGCGCGTGGCTCCGGCTGCCACGAGGCGGCCGGTCTAGTCCCCTGGAGTCGTGGTTCGTATCAGAAGTCCGGTCTTCGGAGTCATTCCGAGGAGCGAGGGGGTGCCCCGTTTTCGGCGGCGGCGGGCCCGTCCTCAACTCGGACGCCGTTCCGCGCGGTGGAGGCGGCGCTTTGCGCTCAGGGGACAGTGGTTTCGGGTGTGACCGCGCGAGAACGCCGACCCTCGAACATGAGTATCCTCCCACCGCCGCCGAAAACGGGACACCCCCTCGCTCCCTTGTGGCGAAAGGCCGAGCCGCGCGACTTCTGGAAGGGATCACGCTTCCAGGAGACTAGCCGACCTTGTAAGGCACCGAAAATACCGATGGATTTCGACGCTTTGCGAGAAAGCCCCCGACGAGCGCGAGGCCCACGAGGGCGAGCACGACGGCGAGCAACGCCCAGACCCACCCGCGCCCCTTGCGGGGCACCCCGGCCGGCTGGGAGCTGTCGATCGCCGCCGACGTGGGCGGCAGGGTGACCCCACCGGGATGAGGCGAAAACCCGCTCAGCGAGCCGCCCGACCCTGGCGGCACGGTGCCTAGCGAGGCGACCGAGCCCGACGCGCCCAGCGCGCCCAGCGATGGCACCGAGCCCGACGCGCCCAGCGACGGCACCGAGCTCGACGCCACCGCCATGGGGAAGGTCGAACCCGCCGCAGGGGGCACCGGGCGTTGCTGCGGCTGCGGCGAGGCGGGCGTGACGAGCGGGAGCGGCATCGACTGTGGCATGAGGTGCGTGCTGCCGAAGGCCGGCGTCCGCGAGGAGGGCGCGCTGGCCGGCGGCGCCGCTTCGGCGCTCCGCAGCGCCATCCCGACCTCGACGCTGCTCGAGCCCAACGGGAGGGTGTGGAAGCCGGGCGCCTCACGCGTCGGCTTTGGAAGCGACGCGAGGGTCTGCGCGGGATCGCGCCGGTCCGCTTCGGGCGGCGGGGTCGGTGGAGCAAGCGGAGGACCAGGCGGAGCAGGCGGAGCAGGCGCCGCGCGCGCGGCGAGCGGCGCGGCCTGACGGATCGGTTGGATCTCGGGCCGCGCGTGAGGTGCGGTCGGAGCGTCGAGCCCGACGTCGACGCCGCTCACGGGGAGCGTCGCGCCGAGCGGGTCGGGCGCCGCAGCCGACATCGACGCGCGCATCGGGTCCATCGCGGCCACTTCGCTGAGCAGCCGCCTCGCCACGTCGGCGGGCACCTGCTTCGTCATCGCGTCGGAGAAGCCGTCCGGCGAGGTCTCGGAGTCGGCCTCGTCGTCCGAGCCGACGAGCGGCGCGAGGCCGAGGTCGCCCTTGCGTTGGCGCCGTGTCGACTCCTCTGCCTCGGGAATGGTCGACGGCGCCGCTTCGCTCGGGGGGAGGAAGGCCTCGCCCGGCAGCGGGCGCGCCCTCGCCACCGTGCGGTCGGCGGTGTCGGCCGGAGGCGGATCGCCGGGCATGCGAATGGCCAACAAGTTCGGCGCCGAGACACGCCGAATGCGCCGCAGCGCCTCCGCGTCCACCGCGCCACCCTGCTTCGGTTGCAGCGATGGCGCGCTCTCCGGCCCCATGGGCTGGGGGGGCAGCTTCGGCCGGGTGAGCTTCTGCGTGAGGGCGATATCGTCGTCGAGATACTCGACGCGCGGCCCCTTGCCCTTCCCGTCCATGGAGCAAGTCTACCCGGGGGACGGGCCCGCGGGCCACCTTTGCCTTCGCGAGCCCGAATCGGGGCTTGGCCGAGCCGAGCGGGCCACCGCGCCGGCGTGTTACACCACACGTCATGGACTCTTCGATGACGCTGCTCTCGATCGTCGCGGGGGTGTCCGCGCTCGTCAGCCTCCTCGTGCAAGTCGGCCTCGTCGTCCTCGTGGCCACCGTGGTGCGACGGCACCGACCTGACGCGTACGGTCCGCTGCTCGTGTGGTCGGGCCTCAGCGTGGCGTTTCACCTGGTCGGCATGGTGCTGACTCCGGTGCTCATGTTCGTCGCAGGTCGGGGCGGCACGCAGGCCATCGTCGCGGTGCAGACGCTCACCGCAGGCGTCGGCCTCGTCTTCCACGTGACCCTCGCGGCGATCCTCGCCCACGGCCTCGTGAAGCTCGCCGAGCCACCTCGCCCTCCCCACGTCGAGGGCGCGCCCCCGTACCGGTGACCCGAGGCCGCCGCGAGCGGCCCGCGGGCTCGGCGTCCTCCGCGCGCCTCGGCTGCGGCTTCGTGGTATCTGCGCGGCATGCGGGCCCCGCTCACGACGCTCCTCGCCGCGCTCGTCGCGTGCAATCTGCACGGGTCGAGAAATGCGCCCGACGCCGCAGCGGAGGCGTCGCCCGTGACCGCCACCTCGGCGACGAGCACCGCGGTCGACGCGGGCTCGGCCGAAGCGTACGACGCCGCCGCGCATGTCGCCGCCGCGAAGGGCGCGTACGCGACGCTTTGCGCCGGCTGCCACGGGCCCGAGGCGCGCGGCTACGCGGCCGATCACGCGCCCTCCCTCGTGAGCCCCACATTCCAAGAGAGCGTGACGAACGAGTTTCTCTTCCGCTCGATCGCCGAGGGCAGGCCCGGCACGGCCATGGCGGCCTACGGCGCGGTGGCCCACGGGCCGCTCTCCGACGAGCAGGTCACCGGGCTCGTGCTCTGGCTCCGTGAAGGCGGCGCTCCCTCGAAGGTGCTCGTCGAGCCGGGGCGCGCCCCGAGCGCGCGCGGCGGCGCGCTCTACGCGAAGCACTGCAAGTCGTGCCACGGGGACGCGAAGGCCCGCGGCGAGGGCGTGTCGCTCGGAAACGCGAAGTTTCTCGCCCTCGCGTCGCGCGCGTTCGTGCGTCACGCGATCGCCCACGGACGCCCCGGAACGAAGATGGAGGCATGGGAGTCGAAGCTCACCGCCCCTTACATCGACGCGCTGGTGGCCTACGTGTTCGAGGGGCTCGCGGCGCCCGATGCGAACAGCCCCGAAGGACAGCTGCCCGCCCCACGGGGCGACGAGCCCCTCGTGATCAATCCCGGCGGAAAGCCCCCGGCGTTCTCACCACGCTCGGACCCCTGCCCCCCGATCGAGCACCCGGAGCAGCGGAAGCCCGACGCTGGGCCGCGCTGCGAGCCCAACCGACGCTACGTGTCCGCGGCGCAGGTCGCGCAGGCGCTGGCCGACAAGCGGCGGCTGATCATCGTCGACGCGCGGCCAAGCTCGGAGTGGATGCGCGTCCACGTGACAGGGGCAGTCTCGATACCCCACCACGAGCCGCGGCGACTGCCCGAGATCAAGAACGACGGCACCTGGGTCATCGCCTATTGCGCGTGCCCTCACCACCTCTCGGGTGACATCGTCGACGCTTTGCGCGCGCGCGGCGTGAAGAACAGCGCGATATTGGACGAGGGAATCCTGGAGTGGCATCGGCGCGGCTATCCGGTCGTCGCCGCGCGGGGCGTCAAGCCGCCACCCAAGCAGGTGGGGCACCCCTGACGTCCGCGCGGCCGCCCCTCGGCCACCGACGGTCCGTTCCCCTCCTCACGCGGCTCACGCGGCCGGAGCTCGAGAGCGGGCCGACCGCTGGAGCTTCGATCACCTCTGAGAGAGCTCGGTTCGGTGGCTGCCCACACGCGCGGTTCAGGGCGTCAGGTGCGGTGCGGTCCTTGGGCGGGAACCGAGACCTCGCGGACATAGACACCATCCGCCGCGAGACGCTCCGCGAGATAGAGCTCGACGAGGCCGCAGCGAGGGCAAGCGAACGCCTGAAGCTCGCCCGAGCACCCGGCGTATCCTCTGCCCGTCACCGCGAGCCTGAAGGGCGGCTGCATTTGCGACGTGCCCGTGTCGGTGTTCGCCGCGACCTGCGGAATGTGAAGCAGGTTCGTGTTTCGGCACTTCGGACAGGTTCCCGTGTTCTTCATGCTCTCCATGAGAGAGTACGGGAAGCGGACCTGGGGCACGGTACGAAAGAGAACCCGCGAGCTGACGGGGCGAGACGTTGGCGCGCAGGTCGCGCTAAGCCGCAGCCGGCCGGAGCTGCTACAACCGCAGCCGGCCTGCGCTGCTGAGCATCGGCCCCGTTGGCCACGAGCTCAGGGAACCTGAGCACTTTCAGCGACTTACCAGAGGCGTGGATGGGATTCGAACCCACGTATGATGGTTTTGCAAACCATTGCCTAACCACTTGGCTACCACGCCCTGTCACGCCTCGCGGCGAACCTGACCCCCGTGGCTTTACCCGACCCGACGGGCAAAGGTCAACGCCCGAGCGCATCTCGGCGCGCGCCCCGCGCTTCTCGCGGCGTTTCCAGCGCGCGCGACCCCACGAGGCGCGGCGTAGGGGCTATCCTAGAGGGTGACATGGCACTCTGCTCGTCAAACCCAGACCCGATCGCGCCGACCGGTCGCCTCTCGGTCACCCCGGCGACCTGCGCGTACGGCGAGCCAGGGGTCTACGCGCCATGAGCTGGGACTCTCGCAGCCCATCGGGGGCGCTGCTCGTCGCGCCCACGAGCGACGAGCCAGCGCCGCCGAGCACCGAGGCCACCGCGCCGGAGGCCGCCCACGTTCCTCTCGAGCTCGTCGCGCTGCGGGCGGAAGCCTCGTCGCTGCGCGCGGAGGCGGTCGTGCTGCGCGCGGAGCTCGCGGACCTCCGGAACCTCACCGACGTGCTGGTCGAGCTCTTGGCCGAGAAGGGCCTGCTGGACGCCGACGATCTCCGGGCGAGGCTCGCCAACGCGCGGCGGCCACTGTCGCCCCCCCTCCTGCGTTCGCGCGACGGTGCGCTGCCGAACGAGAGCGGGCACCCATACCGAGCCTCTGGAAAGCCCGCCGAGCCGCCTCCGCCAGGCACGGTGGCGTGCGCGCGGTGCGGGACCATCGTGGCCGGGCGCAAGGTGTTCCTCAACGCCAACGGCCGCTTCTGCCGCGATTGCTTCGAGCCGGGATGAAGCCCGAGCTCCGCCCGGGGCTCGCGGCGCGCGCCGCGGTCGTCGGACTCAGTTTCGCGTTTCGGGCCCCGGAGCTCGTGCACGCGCGCGAGGTGAACTCCGACTCCGCGATCGTCGGCCTGCAGGCGATGCACCTGGCGCAGGGCGAGCTCTCGGCGTTCCTCTGGGGCAGCGGCTACCAGAGCGCCGCCGACGCCTACTGGGCCGTGCCCTTCTTCGGTGTGCTTGGGCCCACGCCCTTCGCGCTCGTGCTCTCGGCGCTGTCTCTGCACGTCATCGCGACGCTCGCGCTGCTCTCGCTCGGCGAGCGTCACGCGCGGCTCGCGAGGATCGAGAACCCCGCGTTCGCGGGAGCGCTGCTCTCGCTGCCGCTGGTCTTCACCACCGCCGCCGTCCACACGTACGCGCTCTTTCCGCCGCGGCAGCTCGCGATCACGCTCGCGCTCGTCGGCCTCGCGCTCGTCGACGGGGCCGGGGCGCGCGCGCGGCCCCACCTTCACCTCGCGCTCGGCGGGGGCCTCTCGGCGCTCGCGTGCGCCGCCGATCCGTACGCGCTGTCGTTCGCGCCTCTCGCGGGGCTCTTGGTCGTGCTCGCGGCCCTCGATGGGCCAGGCGGCGGGTCTCGCGTGACGTTCGAGAAGCGGGCGCTCGCGGGCGTCGCGCGGCGGCTCGGCGCAGGGGGAGCAGGCGCTCTCGCGGGGGCGCTCGCGCTCGTCGCTCTGTGGCGCTCGGACCGCGCGAAGCTCGGCGTGACGAGCCTCGACACCAGCCGCTTCGAGCGCAACCTCAAGCTCTTCACGACCGAATGCGGGCCGTGGGCGTTCGGCTCGAAGAGCTACTACGCGCGCCACATGATGGACTACGCGCCCTGGGAGCCTCCGCGCGCCTACACGCTCTTCGCGACGGGCGCCGCCTGCCTCTTCCTGGCGCTCTTCCCGGCCGCGCTCCTGCTCGCGCTCACTGCGCGCAACCTCCCGTACGCGACGCGCCGAGCGGGCGTGGTCGGAGCGCTCGCGCTGCCGCTCGGGCTGGCCGGATTCCTGACCAGCGTGATGGTCATGGACCACTTCTCGATGCGCTACCTCGCGAGCGTTCCCCTGCTGCTCCCGCTCGCGCTCACCCCGCTGCTCGGCACGCTGGGCCCTCGTCGGCTGGCGGCGGTGCTCGCCCCCGTGCTGGTGGCCAGCGGTGTGTCGGGTTGGGTCTCCTTCGGTCCGGACGTGCGTGGCCCCTTCATCGCGCCCAGGGCCCCGGGCGCCACCGACGAGGAGCGCGCGCAGGTCTACCTGAAGGAGCGCGGCGTCACCTACGCGATGGCCGACTACTGGACCGCGTACCGCGTGTCGTTCGTCACTGCCGAGCGCCTCATCGTCGTGCCGCGCCACGCCGCGCAGGACCGCTACGCCCCCCACCGGCGCGCCTTCGCGGAGCAGCGGCGCGTGGCCTACCTCGTCGATCCGCTGCGGACCGGGGAGTCACCGGACGGGGTCGCCGAGGAGCTCGCGCGAGGCGCGCTGCTCGCCCCCGCGACGCAGACCACGCGGGTGACGGTGGGCCGGCTCACGGTGTTCGTCGTGGATCACGGGCCCCCAGGCCTTTAGTAGTCCCCTGGAGTCGTGGTTCGTATCAGAAGTCGGGTCTTCGGTGTCATTCCGAGGAGCGAGGGGGTGCCCCGTTTTCGGCGGCGGCGGGCCCGTCCTCAACTCGGTCGTCGTTCCGCGCGGTGGAGGCGGCGCTTTGCGCTCAGGGGACAGTGGTTTCGGGGGTGTCCGCGCGAGAACGCCGACCCTCGAACATGAGTATCCTCCCACCGCCGCCGAAAACGGGACACCCCCTCGCTCCCTTGTGGCGAAAGGCCGAGCCGCGCGACTTCTGGAAGGGATCACGCTTCCAGGCGACTAGTCTCCTGTCACAGAGATTCGCGAACTAATTGTATCAGGGGCGCGGTCGCTGCGGACGCGACGGAGTCACGCTTGTTTGCGTGTCGCGGGTCGACCAAGTTATTCATCGATTTTCTGTGACAGGAGACTAGAGTCGGCGCGGCTCCGTCTTGGTGCCACGCGCTCAGAAGGCGACGGCGAACACCTTCATGGCCACGAACGCCATGAGCCCGCTCAACGGGAGCGTGAGCACCCAAGCGATGACGATGTTGCCGGCGACGCCCCAGCGGACCGCCGAGAAGCGCTTCGACGCGCCGACGCCCATGATGCTGGCGTTGATGACGTGCGTGGTGGAGACGGGCACGCCGAGGTGGCTCGCGCCGAGGATGACGAGCGCGCCCGTGGCCTCCGCCGCGAAGCCCTGGATGGGCGAGATGTGGATGATCTTCGAGCCCATGGTCTTGATGATCTTCTTGCCGCCGCCCATCGTGCCGAGCGCGATCGCCGACGCGCACGCGACGATGACCCAGGTGGGCACGGCGTCGCCCTTCGGCGCGGCCCACTCCGGGAGGGTGTGCCCGGACCTCGCGTACGAGAGCAGCGCCAAAGTGATGATTCCCATGGACTTTTGGGCGTCGTTCGAGCCGTGGGCGAAGGCCATCAGGCCGGCCGAGGCGAGCTGAAGTCGGCGCGAGGAGCGCGTGACGGCCGAGGGACGCGCCTTCGCGAACCACACCACCCAGAGCACGCCGATCATCAAGAAGAAGGCGACGACGAAGCCCAGCGTGGGCGACACGACCAGAGGCACGAGCACCTTTTGGCCGAGGGCCGACCACCTGAAGGCGCCGAAGCCCGCGTGCGCCACGACCGCGCCCGCGAGCGCGCCGATGAGCGCGTGCGACGACGACGAGGGGATGCCGTACCACCAGGTGATGAGGTTCCACGCGCAGGCGCCGACGAGCGCGGCGAGCACCACCTGTTGGGTGACGACCGCCGGATCGGTGAAGCCCGACGCGATGGTCTTGGCGACCGCGGTGCCCGCCATGGCGCCGCCGAAGTTCAGCATGGCCGCGAGGATGACCGCCGTGCGCACCGGGAGCACGCCCGTGGACACCACGGTGGCGATCGCGTTCGCCGCGTCGTGGAAGCCGTTGATGTAGTCGAACACGATGGCGGCGACGATCACCGCGATGAGCAGGCTAAGCATGCTTGACCGCGAGGTTCGCGAGGATACTGGCGACCCCGTCGCAGTGATCGAGCGCGTTCTCGAGGTCGTCGAGCACGGCCTTCTCGCGGAGCAGCACCTTCGCGTCGACGGTCTGATCGTGGAAGAGGCGCGAGACCTCGGCCTTGTAGACGCGGTCGCCCTCCTTCTCGAGCTTGCGGAGCTCGCGAGACGAGTCGACGAGCGCCGCGTACGCGTGCTTGCGGAGGTTCGGGATCGCCCGGTCGACCACCTCGGTGCACTGGTGGAGGATGGCGAGCAGCTCCTGCATGGCGGGGGTTCGCTCGGTGACCCCGAAGAGCTGGCAGGCGCGCGCGGCCCCGTTCGCGAGGTCGAGGATGTCGTCGAGCGCGGACGAGAGCAGGTGGATGTCCTCGCGGTCGATGGGCGTCACGAAGGTCTTCGCGAGCGACTCCTCCAGCTCGTGCACGAGCTTGTCGCCCTTGTGCTCCCAGGCCTGCATGTTGACGCCCGCGGCGGCGACGTCGCGCTCGTCCTTGAAGGCGGCGACGCCCTCGCGCGCCGTCGTGGCCTGCTTCTCGAGGATGTCGAAGAAGTGTTCGTCCTTCGGGACGAGCCAGCGGATCACGTCTTGGATGCCCATGTGAGCGCCACCGTGGCGACTCTGACGCGCGAGGTCAAGCGGCCAAGCCAGAGTTTGCCTGTCGTTCACACGTTCGTCATTCGCCGCCGCAAGTCCTGCACCTCTGAGGTCTTCCTGCTCGGCGGGAGGGGTCGACTGGGGGTCGCGCGCGCGGCTCAGCGCGCGGGCACGGCCGGCGCGCCAACCACCGCAGGCGGGGCCGCGGGAGAGGGCCGCGAGGCGGAGATCGCGCCTTGCGGGGCGGGCGCGGTGGACGGGACGGGCGCGGGGCTCGGCCCCACGGGGCGCATGGCGAGCCACGCGGCCGCGAAGAACGCGAGCACCGCGAGGACTCCGGTCGCGATGACGAGCCCGTACCTCGGCGGCTCGGGGGCGCGCGCCGAGGGCGGGTGCGCGGGCGCCACGCCGCTCGCGTGGCTCGCGTGGCTCGCGTGGCTCGCGTGGCTCGCGTGGCTCGCGTGGCTCGCGTGGCTCGGGTGAGACGGCATCGGGCCGCGCGGCGGAGGGATCGCGGGGAGCTGGGCGCCGGCCACACCGAGCGGCGTCGCGCTATGCATCGGCTGGGGCATGGCGCGGGGCGCGTTGGGCGCGTAGCTGAACCCCGCGCCGAGGATGGCCGCTCGCTCGAGCGAGGGGACCGTGGCCTGCGGGGCGTAGGGCGCGAGCGCGCGGGCGAGCTCGGGGACGTCGTTGAAGCGCTTCAGCCTGTCGCGCGCCAGGCACTTGGCGACCACCTCGCTGAAGCCCGGCGGACAGTCGGGGAGGAGCTCGCCCACCGTGGGAATGCGCTCCTTCATCACCTGCTGGACGAGCTCCCCGAGGGACTCCGCGGTGAACGGCCCGCGGCCGCACACGAGCTTGAACAGGATGACACCGAGCGACCAGATGTCGCTGCGGGTGTCGGCCGCGCTCGCGTTCAGCACCTGCTCCGGCGCCATGTAGCTCGGCGAGCCGAGCAGATCGCTGGCACGCGTGACGAGGCTGTCTTGGACGTGCGACGGCGGCCTGGGCCGATCGTCGCGCATGCGCCCGCCCGGGTTGGTCGCGTCGGACTGGGCGGCCACGTCGAGCAGCTTGGAGACGCCGAAATCGAGGACCTTGATGGTGGGCGCGCCGCCCGGCCCCTGCGCGAGGAAGAGGTTCGCGGGCTTGATGTCGCGGTGGACGATGCCGTGGGAGTGCGCCTCGCCGATGGCCTCGCACGCCTGGAGGATGTACTCGACCGCCTCGGCTACGGGCAGCCGGCCGCGCTGCTTCAGCAGGTCGGCGAGGTCGGTGCCATCCAGGTACTCCATGACGATGTACGGCGCGCCGTCGTCGAACGCGCCCACGTCGATCACCCGGGCCGCGTGCTGGCTCTTCAGCTTCACCGACGCCCGGGCCTCGCGCATGAAGCGCTTCGTGTACGACGGGCTGATGACCTCGGGGCGCATGCACTTGAGCGCCACGGTCTGCCCCAGCTGCAGGTGCGTGGCGGCCACGACGATGCCCATGCCGCCCTCGCCGAGGACACGGTCCACGCGGAATTTGCCGCCGACGATGTCCCCGGGTCTCAGTGCCACGCGCGCTCCAGAGGTCTGGTTCTACCACGATGACCCCAGCCCGGGCGACATTGCGCACCGGCCCGGACGCCCGGGCGTCCCGACCGGGACACCACGCGCGCCGCCGAGAGCGTGGAATTTTCAGGAGATCGCGACGGCACGAGAGGTGAAAGGGGGAGCTCATGCTCCAGCGCCGCGCGTCACACACCTCAATCCAAATGGGCCTACCGCGGGTCACCCGCACAAACCGCGTCGTGCACCTGCTCGCGGTCCTCGCGTCCTGGGTGGCGGCCGTCGCGGCCGGGAGCGACGCGCGCGCCGAGCCTTGGCCGCGCGCCCCCGAGGACGTGTTCGTGGACGGGGACCGTGACGCGTTCGATCCCGTGTCGGGGCGGCCAGGCGCGCCAGGCGGGGGGGGCGCCGGGCTCTACGTCGCCCTCTCCGGATCGCTGCGGCGCGGACCGTCGTCTGAAGAGCGGGCGGCCTACGTGGTGCTCGGTCTCCCGCTCGACGCGCTCCTGGATGGGCGCCCGCGCGCCCCCTCTCCACAGCATGCGCTCTACACCGATGTGGGGACGGCGACCGCGAACGCGCTGCCCGTCACGGGCGAGCTGCCGCCGCCCTCGCCGCTCCTCGCCCGCGCGGTGGCGCGCGCCGCGCTGCGCGCCGCCGGGGTCGATCAAGGCCACGCGCGCCTCGACGACCTCGCGTCGCGCGCGCGGCGGAGCGCGCTGCTCCCCGAGACGCGCCTCCGCGCCACCCGCTACGTCGACGACCGCGCGAGCGTTGACGCGCTGCCGGAGCAGAGCCGCCTCGTCGACTCGAGCTCGCACACGATAGGCCTCGAGGCGCGCCTCACGTTTCGGCTCGATCGCCTGGTCTTCGCCGACGAGGAGACCCACCTCGAGCGGGCGCGCCTCGACCTCGAGACCTTCCGCGCGCGGCTCACGAGCCGGGCGCTGGATCTCCTCTTTCGGCACCACAGGGCGCGCCTCGCGGCGGCCCGCGCCGTCGCGGCCGGGGAGCGCGAGGAGCGCGCCGCGGAGGTGGCCGAGCTCGCGGCCGCCCTCGACGCCCTCACGGGGGGCTATTACTCGCGGGCGGTCACGCCATGATCACGGCGTGGAAGGCGAGCTTGCGCGATCAGTCGAGCTCGTCGACCGCTCCGCCCTTCTTGAGGGTGCCGCCCGCGGCCGCGAGGAGGTAGGCCTCGAGGAAGTCGTCGAGATCACCGTCGAGCACGCCGTCGACGTTGCCGGCCTCGTGCGAGGTGCGCAGGTCTTTCACGAGGCGGTACGGCGCGAGAACGTAGCTGCGGATCTGGTTGCCCCACGCGATTTGCGTCTTGGTCGCCTGGTAGGCGTCGTGGGCCTCCTCGCGCTTGCGCAGCTCGAGCTCGTAGAGCTTCGCCTTCAGCATCTTCAGCGCCGTCACGCGATTCTGGAGCTGCGAGCGCTCGGCGCGACACACGATCACGATGCCGCTCGGGAGGTGCTTCATGCGCACCGCGGTCTCGACCTTGTTGACGTTCTGCCCCCCCTTGCCGCCGGCGCGCATCGTCGTGGTCTCGAGGTCGCCGTCTTTCACGACGATGTCGATCTCGTCCTCGATGTCGGGCGTGATCTCGACGGCCGCGAAGGCCGTCTGCCTTCGCGCGTTCGCGTCGAAGGGCGAGATGCGCACGAGCCGGTGGACGCCGTGCTCGGAGCGGAGGTAGCCGTACGCGTTCGGCCCGGCGACCGTGAAGGACGCGCCGTCGATGCCCGCCTCGTCGCCCTCTTGGTAGTCGACCACCTCGGTCTTGAAGCCCCGCCGCTCGCACCAGCGCAGGTACATGCGCAGGAGCATCTGCGCCCAGTCTTTGGCGTCGGTCCCGCCGGTACCTGGGTGAATGCTCACGATCGCGTTGGCGTGATCGACCGGGCCGGAGAGCATGCGCTGGAGCTCCGACACGCGCAGCCGCGCCTCGAGGGCGCCGAGGCCGGCCTCGACCTCCGCCACGACCCCGTCGTCGCCCTCGGCTGCGCCGAGCTCGAGCAGCTCGACGGCGTCGGTGATGTCGCGATCGAGCCTCTCGAAGGTCTCGACCTTCACCTCGATGTTCCCGCGCTTCTTGGTCGACGACTGCGCCTTCTTCGGGTCGTTCCAGAACCCGGGGGCCATCGTCTCTTGGTTGAGCGCCGCGAGCTCTCGCTTCAGCTTGGCGAGGTCAAAGATGCCCCCTTAGCGTCATGAGGCGCCTTTGGAGGTCAGAGAGCTTTTCCCGGGACTCGGAGAGCATGCGCGGGACTTAGGCCCGACCCCACGGCGAGGTCAAGCGCCGGGCGCGGGCCGTCGGCGGCAGGCCACCGGCGGCGGCCCCGATCGGGCGACAAGAGCGCGACAGAAACGACAATAGTTTCAATACCTTTCGCGGCGGCCACCCGTCGCGGCGCGCGCGTGCTACCAAGCGGGCATGCTGGAGGGCGCAGGGAGAGAGGGCGCAGGCGGAGGCATGGGCCGGGGCGCGAGGACGCCCGCCGCGATCGTCGCCGAGCGCTCCGGGACGCTCCTCGCTGCGCTCGCGCTCGCGCAGACGCTCGACACCGAAGGGGTGCACCGCGCGCGCGTGGCCTCTCGTCGCCTGCGAGCGGCGCTCGCCGCGGTCGACGGCCGCCGCAGCGCGCGCGCGGCGCGGCGGGTGCGCAGGATCACGCGGGGGCTCGGGCCCGTGCGCGAGCTCGACGTCGCGCGGGACCTCCTCGCGGCCCTCGCGCCGGCCCTCGACGCCGCCGACGCGGGCGCCGTCGCGGGGCTCGGGAAGCACCTCACCGCGCTGCGGGAGCGGCGCGCGGCGCGGGCGCTCCGCGCGCTGCCCGGGCTCGCTCGCCTCGCGAGTCGCCTCGGGGCGGTCACCTCCCGCCTCGCCCTCCACGACGAGCGCGACGACGCGGCCTGGGCCGAGGAGACCTCACGCCGGATGCGGGCACGCGCGGACCAGTTCGAAGAGGCGATGACGCGCGTGGGCGACCGCTTCGCCCCCGGGCGCCTCCACCGCGTCCGCGTGGCAGCGAAGAAGCTCCGCTACGCCGTCGAGGTCGCGCGGGGCCCACGCCGGTCGTCGCTCATCCTGGGGCTCCGACGCGCCCAAGAGATCCTGGGCGACCTGCACGACCTCGTGGTGCTGCGCGCGCTCGTGGCCGGGGCCCTCCCCGAGACCTCCCGCGACCTCCGCCCGGGCCTCCGCAGGCTCTCGGCCCTCGCCCGCCGCGAGTGCCACACCCTCCACGCGCGCTACCTCGCAGAGCGGACCCGGCTCGCCCACTGCTGCGTCGTGGCCCGCGGCTCCTGAACCGACGCCCGACGTAAGAGCCGAAGATGGTGAAGCCCGGGCGCCGCGCGCGCCAGAGCTGGAGCCCGTCTTGCGCGAAGAGCACGACCTCGCCCGACTCGCCCGAGTCAGCCCGGATCACTGCACGGGACCATCGTCCCACGCGGGAGGAGGAGCCACCAGGGTGGTCAGACGATGCTGTGTCGGACCGAGGCCGCCTCGGCCTCCTCCTTGAGCACCGCGCGCTTCGCGGCGTCCTTCGACCGCCGCGCGCGCATGTTGAGCAGCTCCACGCCAAGGGCGAACACCATGGCGGCGTACACGTAGCCCTTGCTGATCGGCGTCCCGGCGCCCTCGGCGAGGAGCAACACGCCGATCATCACGAGGAAGCTCAGCGCGAGCATCTTGAAGGTCGGGTTCTCGTCGACGAACCGCGAGACCTTCCCGGCGAAGAGGCCCATGAACCCGACGGCGACGAGCATCGCGGTCACCATGACCCAGAGATCTTTGGCCATGCCGATCGCGGAGATGACCGAGTCGAGCGAGAAGACGAGATCGAGCACGATGATCTGCGCGATGACTCCGGCGAACGAGGCGTTCCGCCCCTTGCGCGCCAGCTCGTCCTCGTCGCCGCCCATCGTCTTCTTGTGGATCTCGGTCACGCTCTTGCCGATGAGGAAGAGCCCGCCAGCGAGGAGCACCAGATCGCGCCCCGTCACGGCGTCGACGTGGTGGTTCTCGACCCAGCCCTCGGGCACGAAGCCGAGCGTCCGCCAGTGGAAGATCGCGGCCTCGAGGCCCATGACCCACTTGATGCCGAGCAGCAGCACGAGGCGCGCCACGAGCGCGAGCCCCAGCCCGATGGCCCGCGCGCGCTTCCGCTGATCCTCAGGCAGCGTCCCCACGAGGATCGAGAGGAAGACGATGTTGTCGATGCCGAGGACGATCTCCATCAGCGTCAGCGTGAGCAGCGGGACGAGCCAGGCCATTGGACGATTCAGCTTTCTGCCACGCGAAGGTGGCCACATGCAAAAAGACATCGCCCGATCAGAGAGCGGACGGCGCGGCGCTCGTGAGCGCTCTGCGGTCGAGCTAGCGTTCACGCGCCGCCCACAGACTTGCGCACAGAGGCGGCGGTCAGGCCATCGCTCTCTCCGCTACGGTCTACGGGCGCACCGGAATCCACGGGCGTGGCCGCGGCCGTAGGGCGGCGCGTTGTCGCGGATCGTCGCGCGGAGGTAGGAGTGGTCGCCGAGGAAGTCGCCGCCACGGAGCGCGTGGAGGGAGGAGAGAGGGGGGAGAGAGGGGATGTTCGTGCAGTTCGTGCACGTCGCCCCGCCCCCTCCGTACCACCCCGCGTCGAATCCGTCGTAGACCCACTCCCATAGGCTCCCCCCGAGGTCTCGGTGGCCCCAGCGCCCGTTCCCCGCCGGTGTGCTCCCCGCTAGGGGCAGGTCCGCCACGTCGCAGCTCGGCCCGCCGCTGAAGCGGCACTCGTACGAGGCCAGCGCTACCGTGGGCGCCGCATTCCCCCACGGGTAGAGCCGGTTTTCGTCTCCCCCTGCCGAGGCGTACTCCCACTCCGCCTCGGTGGGGAGCCGGCCGCCGTCCCACGCGCAGAACGCGAACGCCTCGTACCAGCCCACGCAGTTGATCGGACTGGCCTCTGTGGCGCCCGGCGTGTCGCTCCACGTCTGCCACGTCACGCCGCACTTCAGGTTCGAGCGGAGCGCTGCCGCGGTCGGCGGTGTGCTCCCGGTCCACAGCGCGTTCCACCCCGTGCCGGCGATGAGCGGGTGTGCCCCGGTCCCCGGTGCGGGTGGTCCCGCGTACGCATCCACGAACTTCCGAAACCGCCCCACCGTGACCTCGAAGGTGTCCAACGCAAAGCTGGACACCGTCACGCCGTGCTCGGGTTGCTCGGCCGACAGGCAGAGCGTCGTCGGCGGGCACGCGTCGCTGCCGGCCCCGCGCCCCATCGGGAACGTGCCCCCCGGCACCACGAGGCTCTCGCAACAGTCGATCCCCTGGCACGTGAGCCCGCCCGCGCACGACGGCGGCCCGCATGCGCCCCCCGTGCAGGTCGTGCTCTGGCAGTCCGACGGGGCACCGCACATCCTCCCGTTCGCGCACGCCGGACAGGGTCCACCGCAGTCCACGTCCGTCTCGCTGCCGTTCTTGGCACCATCGTCGCACGCAGGCGCCGCGCAAAGGCTACCCGTGCAGATCCTGCTCCCACAGTCGGCGGAGCCGGCGCACGTCTTCCCATCGACACAGCTCGGACACGACCCGCCGCAGTCTACGTCCGTCTCGTTGCCATTCTTCGCGCCGTCGCTGCACGTGGAGGCCACCACGCAGACGCCGCCCGCGCAGGTCGCGCTGGCGCAGTCGACCGGGCCCGCGCACGCTCTCCCGTTCGCGCACTTCGGACACGCGCCCCCGCAGTCCACGTCCGTCTCGTTGCCATTCTTCGCGCCGTCGCTGCATGTCGGCGCGGGCGCGCCACACAGCCCCGCGCTGCACGCGCCGCTTGCACAGTCGGCTGGGCCCCCGCAGGCCTTCCCGTTTGCACACTTCGGGCAGGTTCCCCCGCAGTCCACGTCCGTCTCGCTGCCATTCTTCGCGCCATCGCTGCACCCTGGCGTGGGCACGACACACACTCCCGCATTGCACGCTCCGCTTGCGCAGTCGATCGGGCCCCCACACGCCTTCCCGTTTGGGCACTTCGGGCACGCCCCCCCGCAGTCGACGGCGGTCTCACTGCCATTCTTCGCGCCGTCGCTACACGTCAGCACGTCGGGACCCGAGCCGGAGTCGGTGACCGCAGCATCTGCCCCGGCGGGGTCCGTCGTCGTGCTGCACGCCGGGGCGTTCCCCAGCGCCAGCGCAACCAGCAGCGCCCCAAGGGGTCCCCTCGACCGCGCCGAACCTCTTGACATGGTGCCCCCTCGCCGAGACGCGCCACTTGCCGCACTGCCGCGGTCACACGCGCGCTCGTCCTTGTCTGTGGAAGGGTACCGCACCTTCACACCACGCGGGGACTCTGGATTCCGGGCGGGCCCATTCATGTCGACACGGCCGAACGCAGTTGGCGTTCGCGCGGCGGACATGAGTGGCTCAGCTCAGGTCGCCCCGCCCGCTCAGCGCGGGCGGCTCGTGCACTTCGTGTCGGTCTCGCTCGAGGCGACCCACTCTCCGCCGGAGCAGCGGTACCACCTGCTGTCACGCGCCGACTGCACACAGGCGTTCTCTGGCTGGTTCGTGCCGAGGGTGGAGCTGAAGCACGTGGTGGCCGCGCCGCCGGAAGGCGTGGCAGGCGTGGCGCTCACGTTCGCGATCGCGCGCTTCACCGCCGGCGCGTCCTGGAGCTTGTCGAACACGTAGCCCTCGGCCTTCAGCGTGGGCACCATGAGCTTGACCATGTCCACGGTCTTCGAGTGCACGTCGTGCAGGAGCACGATTCCGCGCTTCTTCGAGCGGATCTCCTGCAGGTACAGGTCTGCGCAGCGCTGCACGGTCACGCCCCGTCCCCAGCAGTCCCAGTCGGCCGCCGCGGTGCTCGTGAGCGTGCCGCCCACGTCCCAGAAGATGCTGCCGACGTACTTCTTCATCGACGTGCCGTTCAGCTCGGTCGCGACGCGGCCGTTCCACGCGCCGTAGGGCGCGCGGAGGAGGGACGGCCCGGCCGGCTGCACGCTGAGGATGTGCGCGTCGGTGTCCGCCACGGCCTTGAACAGCGTGTCGCCCGAGATGCGGGTCATCTGCGCGTGGTTCTGGGTGTGGTTGGCGAGCGTGTGCCCTCGCCGGATGATGGTGTCGAGGACGTTCTGGCGACCGGGGACGTTCTTCCCGTTGATGAAGAACGCGGCCGGGATGCCCTGGTCGCCGAGGTAGTTCGCCAGCTCCGCCGTGCGCCCGCCGGGGCCGTCGTCGAAGGTGAGCGCCAGGTGCTTCTGCGCCATGTCCGCGCCCATGATCTGGCGCTCGCTGACGAGCTCGTCTTCGGAGATGTTCCCGTCGCCGTCGGTCCCGAGGTCGGCCTCGTCGGGCGGGACCTCGGCGGAGCACGCCGCGAGGCACGAGGCGGCGGCGAGGGCGAGGGTGGGGAGCAAGCGGAGCGCGCGCGCGGGAGAGACCATGTGCGGGCTCGCATGCACACATAATGCCACACATACACACTGCAAATTCTCCGGGCGGATCGCGTCCTCGCGGGAGGCGCGCGCCCCGTCCGGACCCAGGAGGGGGGAACCAAAGATCCACCCTCGGCGCCCCTCGCGTCGAAGCCGCACGCGCGGAGCGGCCGGCGCGGTAGAAGACGGCATGACGTCCGCGGCCGGGATCGCCGAGCCCACCGAGCCTTCCCAGCCCGCCGAGCCGCGCCCCGGATCGTTCCGGCTGCACACCAGCGATCCGGGCTCGCGCGCGCGGCGGGGCACGCTCATGACCGCGCACGGCCCCGTGGAGACGCCCGTGTTCATGGCCGTGGGCACCCGCGCCACCGTCACCGGGTGCACCCCCGACGAGCTCGCGCGCGTCGGCACGCAGGTGGTGCTCGGGAACACCTACCACCTCATGCTGCGGCCCGGCCCCGAGGCCTTCCGCGTGCTCGGCGGCATCCACGCGTTCATGCGCTGGCCCGGCCCCGTGCTCACCGACTCGGGCGGCTTCCAGATCTTCTCGCTCCCGGGCTCGCGCACCGTCACCGAGCGTGGGGCGCGCTTCAAGGGCTACACCGACGAGCAGATGCACATGCTCTCGCCCGAGCGCGCGATCGAGGTGCAGACGGCGATCGGCTCCGACATCATGATGGTGCTCGACGTGTGCGTGGACTCGACCTCCGACGAGGCGACCACCCGCGCGGCCATGGAGCGCACGCACAGGTGGGCGCTGCGGAGCCTCGCGGCCCGCACACGCGACGACCAGGCCCTCTTCGCGATCGTGCAAGGCGGCGTGGTGCCGGAGCTCCGCCGCGAGTCGGCCGCGTTCCTCACCGCGCACCCGTTCGACGGCTTCGCGATAGGCGGGCTCGCCGTCGGCGACACGCGCGCGCAGCGCGAAGACATCACGGCGCTCGCCGCCGAGCTCCTGCCGCGCGACAAGCCGCGCTACCTCATGGGAGTCGGCACGCCGCCCGACCTGCTCGTGGCGATGCTCGCTGGCGTGGACATGTTCGACTGCATCATCCCCACGCAGCTCGCGACCCAGGGCACGGCGTTCACGTCGACCGGGCGCGTGCGCCTCACGCGCTCCGAGAACAAGCTGGCGGACCGACCGCTCGACGCGGCGTGCCCGTGCGCGACGTGCGCGACGTTCAGCCGCGCGTACCTGCACCACCTGATGAAGGCCAAAGAGCCGCTCGGGCCGCGCCTCATCGCGGCCCACAACCTGAGCTACTACAACGCGCTCATGGCCGAGTCGCGGCGCCAGATCGAGCGCGGCACGTTCGCGGAGTTCGCGCGCGGCACGCTCGCGGCGATCGACCGCCACGAGCACGCCGCCGGCCCGGGCGGGGCGAGGTCGTGACGTCGCCTCACCTCGACTGCGAGGTCGTGCTCGCGCGGAGCGGCGCGACCGCGATACGCGACCGCGTGACGGGCGAGATCATGCACCCGCGAGGCCCCGACGTGGAGACCGCTGAAGTCTACCTGGGGCCGTCGCGCCTCGCGGAGCGACTGGCCACGGGCGGCGAGGGGCCGCTCGTGCTCTTCGACGTGGGGCTCGGCGCGGGCTCGAACGCCCTCGCCGCGTGGCGCCTGTCGGAGTCACGGCCTCGCGGCCCGGGTGCCGGGCGGCCCCTCGACATCGTGAGCTTCGAGCACGACCTTTCGGCGCTCGCGCTCGCGCTCGACGAGCGCCACCGGGCGGCCTTCGGGCTCACCGACGCCCGGGCGCACGGCGCGGCGAGCGCGCTCGCGCGCGACGGCCACCACGAGGCCTACCGCACGCGCTGGCGGCTCTGTCTGGGCGATCTGCGCGAGGCCCTGGAGGCGGAGCCCGCGGGCTCGGCCGACGTCGTGTTCTGGGACCCGTTCTCGCGCGAGGTGACCCCGGAGCTGTGGACCGTAGCGTGCCTCCGCGCGGCGCGACGGGTGTGTCGCGATGGGTGCACTCTGCACACGTACAGCGCGGCGACCGCGACGCGTTCGGGCCTCGTGCTCGCGGGGTTCGCGGTGGGAGCCGACGGTGCCCGCGGCGAGAGCACGAGCGCCGCGGTCCACGCGAGCGACCTCGCGAGCCCGCTCGACGCGCGGTGGCTCCTGCGGCTCTCGCGCTCCGGGGCGCCGTTCCCCACCGACGTGGCGCCCGAAGCCCACGAGGCGGCGCTCGAGGCCGTCCGCGCCGCGCCGCAGTTTCGCTGAGCTAGAGCTGCTAGCGTCGCGACCTTGACGGCGAGCCCGCCCCGCGGGCCTCGAGCGGGTTGTCCAACTCCTCGACGCCGCCCTTCAGCCCCCGACGGCGGCGCGCCGGCGGGGCGGCTTCCCGCTGAAGAGAAAGATCGCCGCGACGCCGAGGGCGAGCAGCGCGCCCGCCGCGGCATACCGTCGCGTGTGATCCGCCTTCTGCTCGCGGGCCTCCTCGAGCCGGTCGAGCTCGGCGCGCGCCTTGGGGTGCCCGGGGTCGAGCGCGAGCGCGCGGCGGAAGGGCTCGGTGTCGGCGACGCCGCGGCCCTGGAGCTCCTTGCCCTCGAGGAACGCGACCTCGGCCTCGAGCTTCGCCGCGCGCGGGCCCTTACCCTCGAGGCGCGCGGCCTTGCGAAACAGCGCGAGGGCGCCGCCGAGGTCGTTCTTGTCGACCAGCTCCCCCGCGCGCGCCGCGTACGCGGGCACCATCTCGGCGCGACGGTCGATCATGGGTTGCCGCGCGAGGACCTTGTCGAAGGCGGCGATGGCGTCGTCGCGCTTGCCCTCCTTCTCCTTGGCGAGGCCCGCGTCGAGGAGCGAATAGACCTCCTCTAGGCGCGCGCGGTCGTAGGCGGCGAAGAGCTCCTTCGCGGTCTGCTCGGGGCCCCACCCGTCGGGCGAGGGCTTGCCGGTGAGGTTCGTGTAGGCCTCACGCAATTTCCAGAGCGCGTCGGCCCCGAAGGCGAGCACCGACTCCCGGGCCGCCTGCCGAACGAGGGCGCGGTCGGTGTTCACGAAGGAGATGATGACGGGGATGGAGTCGTTCTCGCGCACGTGCGCGTAGGCCCGCAGGACGTCGGCGAGCAGCTCGCCGTTCGGGGTCTGCACGGCGTCGCCGGGGACGCGCTTGCCCATGCTCTCGAGCGTGGTGCTGGCCCAGCGCCGGAGCGAGGTGTCCGGCGTGCGGCGCAGCTCGATGAGCGCGGGCACCGCGTTGTCGCCCGCGACCTTCACGATCCGCGTGACCTCGGGGCGGAGCGCACCGTCGTGGTCAGCCGCGACCCGCACGACGAGCCTGAGCGCGGGCGTCGACCCGATCTTCGCGAGCGCGCGCAGGCAGAGGGCCGTGGCGAGCGTCGCCTTGTACCCGGCGCCGTCGTTCCTCTGCACGCGCAGCAGGGCGTCGACGAGATCGCCGCCCTCCGCGGAGGTGCGGCCACCGTTCGCCTCTTTCACGAGCTTGATCGCGGCGAACACGCCGCCCTGCCGCTCTTTGCGGAGCTCCCCGAGGCGCTTGCCGAGGCCGGGCACCGCGTCTTGGCCGAGCTTGCCGACCGCCTCAGTGCGCGCTTCTGCGGCTCGCCAGTGGTGTCGGTCGCGGCGGCGATGACCTTCGCGACCTCCTCGAGCGAGAGGGCGCTCCCAGGGTCCGTGGACGCGACCTCGCCCGGCGCCGCCACGCCGACCTTCGCGGGCTCGGCGCCGGCCTCGGCCGGCGCGAGGGCGAGCGCGGCGACTGAGAGCACCATGGCGAAGGCGTGGGCGGCGCCGACGGCGCGGGCGGTGGCGACGCGCGGCCCGTGTGGGCTGCCGGAGTGCGCGTGGTCGTGGGCTGCGTGCTTCATGGTGACCCGGGAACGCGCGCGTCGCGCGCACGATTCCTCGCCTCTCCCCGCCGGTGTACCGCGCCTCGGGGGCGGGGCACAGAAAAGGCGTCACTCGAGGATGCTGAACTCGGGAAACTCGCCCGTGTAGCCGCGCCAGCGCACGTCCACGGCGTCGACCCGCGCCGCCGAAGGGCCGTGGTTCGCCCAGCTCGTAAACTCCTTGATGGAGTCTTCTTCGCCCTCGGCGAGCACCTCGACGGTGCCGTCGTTGCGGTTCTTCACCCACCCCGTGACGCCGAGTCGGCGAGCCTCACGCTGCGTCGCCGCGCGAAAGAAGACCCCCTGAACCCGCCCACGCACCACGAGGACCACGCGCTTCTGTGCCATTCTGCGGCGGCATCGTACTCGGAATCCCGTGGAGTATGCAACCTTCACATGCCTCTCGCGTCTTCCCCGGGGCGTTGCGCTCGACTACGGTCTCGGCCGTGGCCGCCGACGACCCCTCCTTCTTGACTCGCTTCTTCTTCGCGTTCGCGTGCTTCTTCCGCGTCCTGTCGGACGGCGCCTTCGCAGGCGCGGCCCGCGCGCTCGCCTCTGGCGCGCCCGCGCCCACCCCCACACCGCCGGCCACGCCGCCCGCCCCGGCGGCGCCCGCGCCCAAGCAAACGGAGCCCGCTCCGCCTCGCCCGCCGGCCCATGAGTCGGCGCTGGCGTTCCTCGCGCTCCTCCAGCGCGAGGGCCGGCTCATCGACTTCCTGGAGGAAGACGTGCAGAGCTTCCCCGACGCCGACCTCGGGGCCGCGGCGAGGGTCGTCCACGCCGGCTGCCGCAAGGCGCTGCGCGAGCACGTCAAGCTCGAGCCGGTGCGCTCTGAGGCCGAAGGCGCGCGGCTCACGCTGCCCGCGGGGTTCGACGCGCGCGAGACCAAGCTCACGGGCAACGTCAGCGGCGAGGGGCCCTTCAGCGGAACGCTGCAGCACCGCGGCTACCGCGCCGTGGAGATCACCTTGCCCGCCGCGCTCGAAGGGCACGACGCGCGCGTCGTCGCCCAGGCGGAGGTCGAGCTGTGAGGTACGTCGTCGGCATCGATCTCGGGACCACTCACTCGGCCCTAGCCTACGCCGAGCACCCTGCGGCGGGGGGTGGCGGCGAGCCGAGCCGCGCGGACACCGCGCACCTCATCGAGGTCCTCGACATCGCCCAGCTCGTCGCCCCGTCCACGGTCGACGCGCGGCCGCTGTTGCCCTCGTTCCACTACTCGCCGCACGCGTCCGAGGGGCCCATGGCGCTCCCGTGGGACCCCACGCGGGCGCACGCCGTGGGTGAGCTGGCCCGGGCTCGCGGCGCCGAGGCCCCGCAGCGCGTGGTCTCGAGCGCGAAGAGCTGGCTCTGCCACGCGGGGGTCGATCGGCGCGCGGCGATCCTGCCGCACGGGGCCCCCGACGACGTGGAGAAGGTGAGCCCGGTCGAGGCCTCGTTCCGCATCCTGGAGCACCTCTCGGACGCGTGGAACTACGCGATCGCCAAGGGCGATCCGAGCCTCGCCCTCGGCGCCCAGGACGTGGTGCTCACCGTGCCGGCCTCGTTCGACGCGGCGGCGCGCGAGCTCACGGTGGAGGCGGCGTACGCCGCGGGGCTCGAGAACGTCACGCTGCTCGAGGAGCCGCAGGCCGCGCTCTACGCCTGGCTCGCCGCGAAGGGAGAGACGTGGCGGAGCGACATCGTCGTCGGCGACGTGGTGCTGGTGTGCGACGTGGGGGGTGGCACGACCGACTTCTCGGCGATCAGCGCCACCGAGCGCGACGGCGCGCTCGAGCTCGTCCGCGTCGCCGTGGGCGACCACATCCTGCTCGGCGGCGACAACATGGATCTCGCGCTGGCCCACGTCGCGGCGCAGAAGCTCACCGCCGGCGGCCGGGAGATCGATCGCTGGCAGGCGACCCAGCTCGCCCACGCCGCGCGCGCGGCGAAAGAGGCCCTGCTGAGCGACCCTTGCATGCAATCTGCACCCATCGCGATCGCCGGCCGCGGCGCGCGCCTTGTGGGGGGCACGCTGCGCACGGAGCTCGATCGAGCAGAGCTCGAGCGGACGCTCGTCGAGGGCTTCTTCCCGCTGGTGCAGGCGTCGGCACGCCCGGCGGCGCGCGCGCGCGGGCTTGCGCCAGCTCGGCCTTCCGTACGCGCAGGACGCCGCCGTCACGCGGCACCTCGCGGCGTTCTTGGGCCGCCAGGCGGGCGCCGCCGACCGGGTGACCGGCGCCGGCGCGACGAGCGGAGAGGGGCGTGCGCTGCTCTGCCCGACGGTCGTGCTGTTCAACGGCGGCGTGATGAAGGCGGAGCCCCTCCGCGCGCGGGTGCGAGGCTGCCTCGCCACGTGGCTCGCCGAGTGCGGCGCGAAGCCGGCGCGAGAGCTCGGCGGCACGGACCTCGACCTGGCCGTCGCGAAGGGCGCGGCGGCGTACGGCCTGACCCGGCACGGCGCGGGGCTGCGTATCCGCGGCGGCACCGCGCGCGCCTACTACGTCGGCATCGAGGGCTCGGCCCCGGCGGTGCCTGGCGTCGAGCCTCCGCTCACCGCGCTGTGCGTCGCGCCGTTCGGGGTCGAAGAGGGCGGCCCCCCGGTCGAGCTCCCCGTCGAGCTCGGCGCGGTCGTCGGAGAGAAGGTCTCCTTCCGGTTCTTTGGATCGTCGACCCGGCGCGACGACCGAGCGGGCACGGAGCTCGACGTGGGGCCGTCCGCCGGGCTTACCGAGCTGTCGCCGGTGGAGATCGAGCTGCCGAGCGAGGGGCGCGCCTCTGGCGACGTGGTGCCGGTGCGGCTCGCCGCGAGCGTCACGGAGGTGGGGACGCTCCTCGTCGAGGCGGTGCCGCTCGCGCCGCGCAAGCCCGGGGAGCGCTGGAAGGTCGAGCTCGGCGTGCGCGACGACGACGCCGAGGTCATCGACGCGGGATGGTCGTGAGCGCGCACCGGCCGCGAGGGTCCGACAGATGAGCCACGAGAAGCGCGCCTCCCCGCGCGACACCGCGGTCGGCCTCGACCTCGGCACGACGAACACGGTGCTCGCCTTCACGCGGCCCGCCGAGGCGCTCGCGCGCGTATTCCCCGTGCCTCAGCGAGTGACGAGGGACACGATCGAGGCGCTCGCGCTGCTGCCATCCTGCCTCTACGCGCCGCTTCCGGGAGAGCTCCCGGGCGACCCGTCGTTCGTCGTCGGGCGCTTCGCCAAAGGCCGCGGCGCCGAGGTGCCGCAGCGGGCCGTCACGAGCGCGAAGAGCTGGCTATGCCACGCCGCCGTGGACCGGCGCGCGGCCATCCTTCCGTTCGGCCTCGACGTGGAGGGCGCGGAGACGCCCAAGCTCTCGCCGGTGGAGGCGAGCCGTCGGGTGCTCGAACATGTGCAGTCTGCATGGAACGCGAGCCACGCGGACGCGCCCCTCGCCGAGGTCACGCTCGCCCTCACCGTGCCGGCGTCCTTCGACGACGACGCCCGGGAGCTCACGCGGATGGCGGCCGAGCAGGCGGGCCTCTCGGTGAGGCTGCTCGAGGAGCCCGTGGCGGCCGTCTACGACTTCCTCGGCCGCGACGACGCCGAGGCCACGCTCCGGGAGCTAGGCGAGGGCGCGCTCGTGCTCGTCTGCGACGTCGGAGGGGGCACCACGGATCTGTCGCTCGTGCGCATCACCGACACCGAGCGCGCCGCCCCCACGCTGACGCGCGTGGCGAGCGGTCGGCACATTCTGCTCGGCGGCGACAACATGGACCTCGCCCTCGCGTACGCCCTCGAAGAGCGCTTCGTGCAGCGCGGCGAGCGCCTGCCCCCCGCCCGGTTCGCGGAGCTCACCGCGGCCTGCCGCGAGGCCAAAGAGCAGCTCTTCTCGAGTGATCTGGACAGCGTCAACGTCACGCTCCTGGGCCACGGGAGCAAGCTCGTCGGCGGCTCGCGCACGACCCCGCTGTCGCGTGAGCTCGCGCGTGAGGTGGTCGTCGGCGGGTTCTTCCCCACCGCACCGCCCGGCGCCAGGGCCGCGGCCCGCCCGGCGGCCCTCCGCGGGCTCGGCCTCCCCTACGAGCGCGATCCGGCGATCACCCGGCACGTCGCGACCTTCCTCGCGCGGGTCGCCGCGGCGGAGGGGACCGGCGCCGCGCGCCCACGCGCCGTTCTGCTGAACGGAGGGGTCTTCCGCGCCCCGCACCTCGCCCAGGCGTTCCTCGCGTCGCTCGCCGAGAGCTTCGACCACGGTGCGTCGCGCGGGCCGCGCCTGCTCCCGAACCCGGAGCCGGAGCTGGCGGTCGCGCGCGGCGCGGCGACCTATGCGCGTCTGCTCGCGCGGGGTGAGGGCGCGCGCGTCCGCGGCGGATCCGCGCGAAGCTACTTCATCGGCCTGGGCGATCCGGGCGCGCCGAAGGCGGTGTGCGTGGTGCCCCGAGGCGCGGAGGAGGGCGCGCGGCACGCGGCGCCCGAGCGTCGCTTCTCGCTCGCCCTCGGGCAGCGCGCGCGCTTCGCTCTCTACGCGTCGGACGTCGACCGGAGCGCGCCCGGCGACGTCGTGGCGCTCGACGACGAGCGCTTCTTCCCCCTCCCTCCGCTCGTGGCGCGCCTCGGGGAGCCGCTGGAGCGGGGCGCCGCGGAGGTGTCGCTCGAGGGCGAGGTGAGCCAGATCGGGACGCTCGAGCTCGGGTGCGTCACCGAGACCGGCCGCAGGTTCCGCCTCGCGTTCAGGCTGGAGCCGCAGGACAGCGCCTCGGTGGCCCCGCCGGCGCCGAGCCCCACGATCGCCCCGCCAACCGAGAAGGTGCATTCTGCACTCGTCATCGCGCAGGTCGACGCCCGCGTCGCCGCGGTGTTCGGCAAGCGCTCGGAGGCCACCCCACGCGAGGTGAAGGACCTACCGCGCGAGCTCGAGCGGCTGCTCGGCGAGAAGGGGACGTGGCGCGCCGAGACGGCCCGCGCGCTCGCCGACCGCCTCCTCGAAGCGCCGGGCTCGCGCAGGCGGAGCGCCGATCACGAGCGGGTGTGGTTCCAGCTCGTCGGCCACTGCCTCCGCCCGGGGCGAGGCGCCCACGGCGATCCCGAGCGGGTGGAGGCCCTCGCGCGCACCTGGGAGGGGCGGCTCGCCTTCCCCGACGAGGCCCGGGGCTGGGCGGCCTTTTTTGTCGCGTTTCGTCGCACGGCGTCGGGGCTCCCCGCGCCCGTTCAAGAGTCGATCGCCGAGCTCGCGGCGCAGGTCCTGGCGCCCAGAGAGGTCGGCCTGAAGCGACCGAAGCGCCTGCCCGAGGCCCAGGACGAGCTGCTGTCGCTCGCCGCGAGCCTCGAGCGCGTGCCGCCGCGCGCGCGGGCGGCCTTGGGCGAGTGGCTCTTCGACCGCGTGCGAGCGAAAGACGACGCGCGCGTGTGGGAAGGGCTCGGCAGGCTGGGCGCGCGCGTCCCCAGCTATGGCCCCGCGCACGAGGTGCTCCCCGCAGGTCTCGTCGAGGTGTGGCTCGAGCGCCTGCTCCGCGCGGAGTGGGGCCGCGACGCGCGGTTCGCCCGAGCCGCGGCGCTGCTCGCGCGGCGCACCGACGATCGCGCGCGTGACGTCAGCCCGCGTCTCCGCGAGCTCACGATCGCGCGGCTCGACTCGGCAGGCGCCCCGGAAGTGTGGCGCCACCTCGTCGCCGAGGTGGTGGTGCCCGAGGCCTACCCCGAGGGCGAGGCCTCGCTCTTCGACGACGAGCTCCCGCCCGGGCTGACGCTCGCTGGCAACGGCTGAGCTCGGCTCAGCGATCCCAGCTGAAGCTCCACGCTCGGAAGACCCGCGTCACAGCCTTCGACGTGAGCTCCGCGTGGACGTCCGCCGGGAGCTCCGCGAGCGGCACGCGCCTCGCGCGGCGGCCCTCGCGGCCGTCCTCGAAGCGCACCACGAGCGCGAGCTCCGCGTCGGCCTCGTGGGGCAGGCGCGTGTACTCGAGCTCGACCCGGCGCACGGCGTCGGCGATGGCGCCCACGATCTCGGGCTCGGGTTCACCTTTCAGAGTCGCCCGGAGCTTGTCGCGGTTGTCGCGGTTGCCGCTCTCGACGCCGAGCCCCACGCCCCGAAGCTCCGTCGATAGCGCCTCCGCGACCCACTCCTCGAGGGCCGGGGGCAGCGTGCCTTCGGCCGGAGCTGCGACCTTCGTGTGCTTTCGGTGGCGAAGAAAGAAAAAGAGCCCGAGCAAGGCCGCGAGGGCGAGCGCGATGAGCATTTGGCCGATGATAGCAGGCGGTGGGGGCCCGCGCCCGCGCCGCGGTGCCGAGCTGAGCCTTCGGGGTCGTCGAGCAAAAGTTCCCGCTCTCGGCAAACCCTCGATACGATGAGGGCGCGGCGGAGCGGCCGCTCAGAAGACACCTGTGGACCGCACGTCGTTCAACCAGACTCTCGATCTCGTGCAAGAGGCCCTGGGCGATCGCTACCTCGTGACGGGGCCGCTCGCACAAGGAGGCATGTCGCTGCTGCTGCGCGGGCGCCAGACGCTGCTCGACCAGCCCGTCGCGATCAAGGTCATGCACGCGCAGGCGGTAGGCAACCGCTCCCTCCGCGACAGGTTCGTGCGCGAGGCGCGCATTCTGGCGAGCCTGCAGGCACCGCAGGTGTCGCGGGTGTACGACGCCGGGGCGCTGAAGGACGGGCGGCTCTACCTCGTCATGGAGTTGCTCCAGGGCGAGAACCTCGAGGCCATCTCCGAACGAGGGCCCCTCGCGCTCGGTCTCGCCGCCAGGCTGCTCATGCAGGTGTGCGACGGTCTCATCGCGGCCCACGACAAAGGGATCGTGCACCGGGATCTGAAGCCCGAGAACGTGTTCATCGTGCCGGACGCGTCCGGTCAGATGTGCGCGAAGCTCATCGACTTCGGCATCGCGAAGGACGCTTCGGACCAGAAAGAGGTGACCGGCACCTACACGATCGTCGGCTCCCCGCTCTACGTGCCGCCGGAGCAGATCGCTTCGTCGCGCACCGTGGACAAGCGCGCCGACATCTGGGCGATGGGCATCATGCTCTACCAGCTCGTGCTCCAGCGTCACCCGTTCGAGGACGCTTCGCTCGCGCTCTTGCTGAACAAGATCCAGAACGAGCCCCTGCCGCCGTTCCCCCCCGACTCGGATCCGATGTTCGAGCTCATCGTGGAGCGGTGCCTGGCGAAGGACCCGGACGACCGCTACCCCACCGCGAACGAGCTCAAGGAGGCCCTGGCGTCCCTCGCCGACCAGGAGCCAATCGATCACGACGAGGACATGCCGACGATCGGCCCGCGGCCAGCGCCGCGAGCCGATACGCCGACCGCGAGCCCGCCGCCCGAGCACAAGGAGCTGGCGGCGCCTCCGAGAAAGCCGAGCCCGCCGGCCGCCGTGGCGCCGCGCCCAAAGCCACGCGATCCCCGTGAAGAGCCCGTCAGCGCGCCCGGCGACGACTTGCAGCCGGTCTCGAGCACGGAGAACACGTTGCTGCGACCTCCGCCCGCGACCGCGCCCGCGAGGCCACCGAGCGAGGCGGCCCCGGTCCACGACGCGGCGCCTGACGCGCGCCCCCCCACGCCGAACGACGAGCCCACGATCGACGTGTCGTCGACCCTCCCCTCCCCGGGGCAACCCAGCGTGAACCGGCCGCGTCCCGCGCAGTCGCCCACCCCACCGCCTGCGCCGGCGCAGCCGTCCAAGCCAGCGCCGCCAGCGCCGCCGGCGCCCCCCCGGGCTTTGGCCCCCACCCCACACGCTCCACCCCCCGCGCCCGCGCAGGCCGCCACCCCAAGCGCGCCCCCGCAGCCTCAGAGCCCGCCGTCGCCGCAGGGCCAAGCGCCGCCAATGCCACAGCCGGCGCCACCGCACGGCCCGCCGCCGCAGGGCCCGCCGCCCGCGCCGCAGGCCCAGCTGCACGCCGCTCCCGGTGGGACTCCCCAGCCGCCGCAAGGCTTCTCGGCGCAGGGCCAGGACCCGAACGCCGCCCCGGGGGGGCGCCCGATCCCCGCCCAGACCCCACCCCCGCAGGGGCAAGCCGGGTTCGCGCAGGGCGGGCCGCCTCCGGCCCGGCCCGGGCACCAGACGATCCCGCTGGGACGCCCGCCGGCCGGGGCGCGGAGCTCGCGGGGCCACACGGTGCCCCTCATGCCGGGCGTCGGGGGCGGCGCGCCCCGAAGCGCGCCAGTGTTCGCCGAGCCTCTCCCGCCGCCGCGCGCGCAAGTGCCCACGGTCATCGTCGAGCGTCGCACCGCGCTCTGGCCCTACGTAGCGCTCGGTGTGGGCATCGTCCTGGTCGTCGCGTCGATCGCGTTCGCGGTCACGCGGTGAGGCCTCGGAGCGCGCCGCGAGCACGAGCGCCTCGTGCGGCGCCGCTTCGTCACCGGTGGCAGCGCTGACCGCGCGCGGTCGCTCGAGAGGCCGAGCTCCCGAATCGACGCGCGCTGCCGCTCCAGAGCCGCGTCGCAGGACGCGCAACGGGCCCTCTTCGCGTGGATCCGGTGAGCCCGCTTGTCCTGCCGTGGCGATCTCGGATAGTCCGACGGGGTGACCGACGCCGCTGACGACCACGACCACGACCGCACGAGCGACCCCACGGCCGCCTCGCCGGTCGCCGAGCGCGACGCACGGGCCGCGCTCGTCGCCCTCGCGCGGCGTCAGCCGACCCTCGACCTCGGCGCGGTCGATCTCCTGTTCCTGGCGGCGCTCCACCTACGCGGCGTCCGCTCGGCGCTCTCCAGCTTCGACGAACCGCAGCTCTATGACGTGTTCGACGAGGTCTCGGCCCTCGCCGAGGCCGCGCCCGAGGGTCGGAGCCGGGCGCGCGCGACCCACGCGATCCGACGCCTCCGCGAGCAGCACACCCTCGCCCGGGTCGACCACGCGGGCGTCCTACGGCGCGGCGAGTACTCCCTGACGCGGCTCGGCGCGGCCGTGGCCGAGTTCTTCCTCGAAGACGACGCCCTCACCCGGGAGAACCTGCCGCTCCTCACGTCGACGCTGCTCGCGAGCCTCGAGGCGGTCGAGCGAGCCGCGCACCGGGCCACCACCGAGAGCGAGTGGGAGGCGACCGTCACGGCCCCACTCCGAGTGACGGTCGCCGATCTCGTGGCGGGCATCCAGCGCAGACAGCGCGGCTTCGACCTGCAGCAGGAGGAGCTGCGCCACGAGGTCGGCGAGCTGCTCAAGGCAGACTGGTTCGGCGCCGTCGAGCGCTGCGAGGGCCTGCTCGAGTCCACGGGCAAGACGCTGCGCGAGCTCGGCGACGTGCTCATGCGCGACACCCACGCGGCCCAGGCGCGCCTCCAAGACATCCAGGACATCGCGGCCAGCGCCGGCGCGGGCCTCGCCGAGACCGCGGCACGCGCCGTCATGGACCAGATCGACCGCGTCGCGGCCTGGGGCTCGGCACGCCAGCGCGGCTTCTCGGAGTACTACCAGTACGTCCACCGCTTCCTGCGCGACGTCGTGCGCCTCGACCCCACGCGCGCGGTGACCCAGCGCCTGCGCGACCAGCTCGCCGGTCGGCTCGGTCGCAGCTTCTCGCTGCTCGTCGCGCTGGAGGCCCCGCCCACGCTGCTGCGCGAGGGGACCCACGTGCCCGACCCTGGCCCACCGCCGCGGCGCCCCAAGAAGCCGCGCGAGGCCGCGCTCGAGGAGCGCGAGCCCCCGCCCGATCCACGCGAGGTGCTGCAGGGCAAGGTGAGCGCGGCGCTCGCCGACGGCGCGCGCTCCCTCGCGGAGGTCGTCCGCGTGACCACACGCGACGTGGAGACGGACGCACGCTTCGTCGAGGCGGGGCGTATCGCGGAGGCCGTGGGGCGCCTCGCGCGGCCGCTCGCCCGCGCCGAGCGCCCCTGGGTGCCGACGGACGACGGCTTCGAGCTCGAGGAGTGGCCCCTGATGCGCGAGCGCGCGAGCGCGGCCGGAGAGAGATGAGCACGACCCGCTTCGAGAGGCTCGAGGACGTCATCCTCGAGCCGGTCTTCCCCGACGTCGATCTCGCGCTCCGCCGCGGCAGACACATCGGCGCCGACGAGCTTGCGTTCTACACATTTCTCGTGGACGCGCGCGAGCACCTCGAGCCGCTCTACCGCCGCTACGGCTGCGAGCTCGTCTACAAGGCCGACGGGTACTTCTACCTGCTCCCCACCTCGGAGAAGCTCGGGCGGCGGCACCTCCGCCCCACCGAGATGCTGGTCGGGCAAGCGCTCGCGCTGCTCTACCTCGATCCGCGCACCGTCGAGCAGGGCGGCGTCGTCGGGCGCGACGAGGTGCTCGGGCAGCTCGCCACGGTGCTCGGCACCGACGATCTCGTGCGCGCCTTCAACCCGCAGAAGAAACGCCTCGACGAGCGCGTCGCGGAGGAGGGCGTGCGCACGAAGGTCACCGAGGCCGTTCGTCGCCTCGCCGCGCTCGGGTTCGTCGCCGTCGCCGACGATGGACGCACCAAGCTCCGCCCCGCGCTGCTGCGGTTCGCCGAGCCGGCGCGCCTCGCCGAGCCACCGGAGGTGGTCCTCGCGAGGCTAGCCTCCGAAGGCGAGGTCGTGCTCACCGACGGCGACGACGTCCCACCGGACGACGACGTCGCGCTCGGCGACGACACCGAGGCGCCGGAGGACGGCGACACCCTCGAAGCTCGCGAAGCGGAAGACGGGGGCTTCGAGCCGGAGGACGGGGAGCCCGCCCCATGAGACGCGCACGCGCTACAGCGCTCGCGCTCGTCAACTGGAAGGGCGTCTTCTACGAGCGCTACGAGCTCGACCCGCGGGTCACCGCGCTCGAGGGCGCCAACGGCTCCGGGAAGACCACCGTCATGGTCGCGGCCTACGTGGTGCTGATGCCCGACATGACCCGCCTGCGCTTCTCGAGCGTCGGCGAGAGCAGCGGCGCCGGCGCGGACAAGGGCCTCTACGGCAGGCTCGGCGAGCCGGGGAGCCCCTCGTTCGCCGCGCTGGAGGTCGAGGTCGATCACGGGCGGCGCGTGGTGCTGGGCGTGTGCCTGACTCGCAAGGCCGAGCCCACGGTCGAGCTCACGCCCTTCCTCGTCACGGGCACGGACCTCCAGGGCAGCCTGAAGGGCCTCTTGCTCGGCTCCGACGGGGAGCACGACGTGCTGCCCACGCTCGCCGAGGTCAAGGCGGCGGGGGAACGCCTCGGCGGCCACGTCGAGATCTTCGCGTCGGCCAAGGACTACTTCGCGGCGCTCTTCGACCACGGCATCACGCCGCTGCGCCTCGCGTCCGACGAGGACCGGGCGAAGCTCAACGAGATGCTCCGCACGAGCATGACGGGCGGCATCTCGCGCGCGCTCACGGGGGAGCTGCGATCGTTCCTCCTGCGCGAGGAGCCGGGCCTCGGCGAGACCCTCACCCACATGCGCGCCAACCTCGACGCGTGCCACCGCACCCGCGCGGAGGTCGCGGAGGCGCGCGTCCTCGAGCGCGAGCTCTCGGCCGTGTACGAGGCGGCCCGCGCGACGCTCGACGCCACCCTCACCGCCGTCGCGACCGCCGCGCGCGAGGCGGAGGCGGAGACCCGCGCCGCGGAGGGCGCCGCGGCGGAGAGCGAGCTCGCGGCCCGCGCGCTCCGCGAAGAGGCGGACGCGCTCGGCCTCGAGGTGACCCGCGCGAACGAAGCGCTGCACGCGGCGCGTGCGCTCGCGGAGCACTCCACTTCACTCGCCGAGCGCACCGCGCGAGCGCTCGAGGCCTCCGAGCGGAGCCGCGCCGCGGCCGAGACGCTCGGCCTGGCGGACGCCCGGAGCGAGACGACCCGCGCCGACCTCGAGGGCCGCGTCCGGGGCCGCGAGGTCGCCCGCGACGCGCGCGATCGCGCCCGAGACGCCTACGACCGGACCGCGCGCGGGCTCGCCGATCTCCAGGCCGGTCTCGGGGATCTTCACGTGAGCGCGCAGGCAGCGCGGCAGCAGCGCGAAGCGCTCGCGGAAGCCTGGGAGCTCTTGGCGACGACGACCGCGGAGCCCTCCGACGCCCCGCGCCTGCTCGAAGAGGCGTCGCGTCGCCTCGGCGCGCTGGACGAGGCGCGCGTGCGCGTGGAGCGAGAGCTCGCGACGGCCAGCCGAAGAAAAGACGAACACTCACGTGCACTTACAGCACTTCGTGCGCTCGCCCCGGAGTCCTCCGGCGATGACCCCTACGCGGAGGCTCGCGCCGTGCTCGCGCGCCTGGCAGAGGCCGAGGGCCGCGTGGCCCGGCTGCCCGACCTCGAGCGGCGCGCCGTCGAGGCGCGCGCGCTCGCCGAGCGGCAGTCGGCGGCGCGCGCGCGTGCGGCCCGGCTCTTTCCCGAGCTCGCGGAGCTGGCGCCCGACGCGGGGGCGCGGCTCGAGGCCCTGAGGCTCCCGCTCGAAGAGCGCTTCCAGGCCGCCGAGGCGGCGGCGGCCGAGCAGACCGTGCGAGCCCTGGCCCTCGAGCACGAGCGCGCCGACGCCACCGCGAGGGCCGGGGCGATCCGCGTCTCGGCCGAGCGCTACGCCCGCGCGCACGCCCTCGCCGAGGGGCTCGCGGACGCGCTCACGGCCGCGGGGCGACCCACTCGAGCGATCACCACACAGAGCGAGGGCGCGGCCGCGCGGGCGGCGCTCGACGAAGCGCTGGGCGGGAGCCGCGACGCCGTGCGTGCACGACGTGCCGAGCGCGAGCGGGTGCGGCACGAGATCGAGGCCATCGAGCGGCACGCGGGCGGAGGGCAGGAGCCCGATCTGCTGCGCCTGCGCGACGAGCTCGACGGCGAGCTGCTCTCGCTGCGCTACGAGGACCTCGAGCTCGGCGAGGCCGCGCGGAAGGAAGCCGCCCTCGGTCCGCTCGTCGGCGCGCTCGTGGTCGACTCGCCCGAGCACGCGCTGCGCGCGATCGTCGGCAAGCCCCGCGAGGCGGCGACGGTGTTCCTCGTGCGCCCCGACGCGGAGGTGGGGGCGCAGACCATCGTCGGAGAGTCGCAGGGCGACGTCGTGGTCGCCGAGCCGTACGGCTTCCGCGTCACGCGCATCGAGCGTGAGCCCCGCCTCGGCGCGCGCGCACGAGCCCAGCGCGCGAACGCCCTGCGCGAGGAGCTCGCGCGGCTCGACGCCGCCATCGCCGACGCCGAGCGGCGCGCCGAGCGGCTAGAGGGGGCGCGCTCTTCGCTCGACACTCTGTTCGTCGACTTGGCCGTGCTCGAAGCCGGCGCGCCGACCGAGGAGCTCGCGCGAGCCAGTGCCCGCGCGGCGCACGCCGAGGCCGAGCTCGTCACCTGCGCGGCGTCGCTCGCGGCCACTCGACAGCTCGTGAGCGAGCTCCGACCTCGCGTCGAAGCGCTCCGTTCGCTCGCGAGCGAGGCCCTCTTCCTCGAGCCGCCAGACCACGGAGCGCTCGCGGACGCGCTCGCCACGGAGCTTGGCCTCGCGCGGGAAGAGGTCCCGACCGGTCACCAAAAAGACACACACAAACAATTACTTAGCTCACTCATTCACTCGCTCGCCGAGGGGCTCCCGCCGGAGGACGGCGCGCTCCGGAGCGAGCAGGAGACCCTGCGCGGCGAGCGCGACCGCGTGTTTCGCCTCCAGCGAGCGCTGACGTCGGCCGTGGAGGCCGGGGCGCGCGTGGTCCACGTGGACGCCGAGCGCGTGCTCTCGGCGCGCGCCGAGATCGTCCCGGCGCTCGAGGCGAGCCACTCGGCCGCGCGCGACGAAGCGACCGCGGCGGAGTCCCGCGTGACCGAGGCCGAGCGCGCGTGGGAGGCAGGCGCCACCGCACACCAGCTCGCCGAGCTGGAGCGCGGCCGAGCGCAGGCGGAGCTCGATCGCGCCCGCGCCGATCTAGCGCGCGAGGACGTCGGCAGCGTCGGCCAGGACGCCCTCGAGCGAGCGGTCGCGACCGCCGAGGAGGCCCGTCGCGCGACGAGCGCCGCCGAGGCCACGGCGCGCGAGCTCGGGCGCGAACAGGCGGTCCGAGCGGAGCGCGCGGTGGCCGGAGCTCGGCTCCACGAGGCGCGCGTACGCGACGCGGCGCGCGTGCGCGAGCGGCTCGTCCCGGCGAAGGCCCTCCTCGACACGCTGGCCGATGAGGTGCAGGCGGGGGGCGTGAGCTGGCCCGAGCCCGTGGGGGGCGATCCCGCGACGCTCTTCGCCGAGGCACGCGGCCAAGGCCAGGTGCTCGCCGAGCGCCTCGGTCGCGCGCGCGCAGGGACCGAGCTCGCCGAGGCGCTCCGAGAGCGACTGCTCACCCCCGACAACGACGCGCTCGCCCGGTCGGCGCTGGCCGCGTGGCGCGACGTGGTGGCCTGGCTCCAGCGGCGGCTGCCGCTCGCCATCTCCGCCCTCGCCGACCCCACGCGCGCGCTCCTCCGGCTGCGCGACGATCTCTCGTCGCTCGAGTCGCGCCTAGGTCACCAGGAGACCGAGCTCCGCGGCGCCTCGGAAGACGTCGCCCGCGGCATCGACGTGCAGCTCCGACGCGCGCGATCGCAGGTGCGCCGCCTGAACCAGAGCCTCGCGGGCGTCCGCTTCGGCAGCATCGGCGGGATTCGCATCCAGATGACGCGTGTAGAGCGCATGGATCAGGTGCTCTCCGCGCTCCGCGAGGGGCAGAGCCAAGACCTGCTGTTCGACCCGCGCATGCCGGTGGAGGAGGCGCTCGCCGAGATCTTCCGGCGCCACGCAGGCGGCAAGGCCGGCAGCCAGCGCATCCTCGACTACCGCGAGTACCTCGAGCTCTCGGTCGACGTGCAGCGCGCGGGCAAGAGCGAGTGGGAGGCTGCGTCGCCGGCCCGCCTGTCGACCGGCGAGGGCATCGGCGTAGGCGCGGCCATCCTCATGGTCGTGCTCACGGAGTGGGAGCGCGACTCGAACCTCCTGCGCACCCGCCGGCCGATGGGCTCGATGCGGTTTCTGTTCCTCGACGAGGCCAATCGGCTGTCGCAGGACAACCTCTCGGTGCTCTTCGACCTGTGCCAGACGCTCGAGCTTCAACTGCTCGTCGCCGCACCCGAGGTGTCGCGGGCGGAGGGCGCGACCACGTACCGCCTCGTGCGACGCACCGACGAGAGCGGGCGCGACGAGGTGCTGGTCAGCGGGAGGCGCGCGCTCCGCGAGAGCGCGCCCGCGGAAGGCTGACGCCAGGCCGGCGTGCCTGACGCCCGAGGCGGACGGCTCGGCTCAGCCGCCGCCACCGTCGAGATCGAGCCCGGCCGGAATGCATTGGGCCGAGCAATCTCTCTGGAGGCACGCGGCGATGGCGAGGCCCTGGGTTTGCACGCTCGTGGGCGCGCCCTGGAGCGGGCCCGCGCAAGCGAAGAGCGACGCCTGCGTGACGCCCCCCGGCTGCTTGAGCACGCACTCGAGCACGCCGATGACGGGCCCCTGGCACGCGCAGTCCTTCACACACGAGTCGAGCTCGGCCTTGCACTTCGACTTCGCGCAGCCGACGCAGACGCCCGTGGAGAGCCCCGCGTCGCCGACGGACGCGTCGGGCACGTCCTTGAAGGGATCGATCGTGGGGTCGCAGGCAGGCGCCGTGTCCTTGACCACGACGTCCTTGGCCGCGTCGACCGGCGCGACGTCGGCCGCGACGTCGGCCACGGACACGTCGGCGGGGGCCACGCCCGCGTCGACCGGTGCTTCCGTACCGCCGCACCCCTGCGCGGTCACCATGGCCCCGAAGAGCCCCATCGCCACCAGCACCAACCCTACTCTTGCCCGCGTCATACTGACTCCTCCGCACGGAACCCGGCCCGCGACCACCACCATGTCACCTTTGCCGCGGAGCGACCAGGGCCGGGCGTGTCCCCAACGCGTCGCGTCATACCGGCGCCGATCTTCCAGACGGCACGCGAGGCCAAAGGCAGAGCGAAGTGCTACGTCTTTAAGGAGCGCGTTTACCGCGCGCGAGGAACGTCGGAGCGGCATGCAGAAGGCCACGCAGGACATCCGCTACCCGCTCGCCCCGTACCGCGTGGGCCGCGCGAGGAACGTCTCGCTGGTCGCGCTCGGCCTCGGCGGCTTGGCGTGCGCGGCGCTCGCCGGGTCAGGCTCGCGCGTCCTGCAGGCGCTCGCCGCGGTCCTGGTCGTGTCCGCGGTCGCGCTCGTGGCACGGCGTCTGCGGAGACCCGCGGCGACAGGCGCGCTCATCTGGCGGGGAGGCCGGCTCGTGCGCGAGCTCGACGGCGTCACGTCCGAGCTCCTCGACCTCGACGAGCCCTTCGGGCTCACGGTGCTCGGCAACCGGCGCCGCACGCGCGTGCTCCTCGCCTTCACCCGGCTGTCCGCCACGCGCTTCGTCTCGGTCCACCTCGACGAGGGCAGCGACGACACGCGCGCCGCGCTCGTGGCGCTCGCCGCGACCATTCCCGAGGGCGACGCCCTCGACGTGGACGGCGCCGACATAGGCCTCCACCCCGCCGACGCCCTCGCCCTCGTCCGCGCCCTCGAGCGCACCCACCCGCTCTCGCTTCGCTCGCTCTACCTCTCCACCTCGAAGGGCGATCCGCTCGTCCTCGCGGGGCACGACATCCACCTCGGCGCGCACAGCTTCGATCTGCGCGCGCCGCTCGAGTGGCGCCCGTTCGTGTTCCACGAGTCGTCCGGCGCGATCACCACGCTCTACCAGGCCACGTGGCTGCGGCAGCGCGGCGACGAGCTCGTCCTGGTCGCGCCCATGCCGCTCGACGTCATCCCCCGCTCCGGCTCGGCGCTGGGCGGCACCCCCGCCTCCGAGCTCCGCATCCTCGCGCAGACGAGCGAGGCGCCCCCGCCCCGCGAGCTCCGCGTCGCGATCGACCGAATGTTCATGCTGCCGCTGCGCCGGGCCCTCGACGCCGCTCCCCCCGCGAAGCGGGCGCCGAGCATCCCGCCCGCGACGCACCGCAAGGCCGCCCGCAGCTCCGCGGGCGACTGACACCTCTCGCCCAGCCTACGCGGCTTGGCGACTCGCCGACGCGCGAGCCCCGCGCCCTCGCGCGTTCGTGATAATGCGCGGAGCGCATGAGCCGCTTCGCCGTCACCACGCCCATCTACTACGTCAACGACGTGCCCCACCTCGGCACGGCCTACACGACCGTGTGCGCCGACGCGCTCCGAAGGGCGCACGAGCTCTTCGGTGACGCCACGTTCCTGCTCACCGGCACCGACGAGCACGGCCTCAAGATCGAGCGGCAGGCGACCGAGCGGGGCATGGCCCCGAAGGACTTCGTCGACGCCGCAAGCGCCCCGTTCCGCGCCGCGTGGCCGGAGCTGCTCGTGCGCCCCGACCACTTCGTGCGCACCACCGACGAGGCGCACAAGGCCTTCGTCGGCGCGCTATGGGAGAAGATCGCCGCCCGCGGCGACGACCTCTACGAGGGCTCCTACGAGGACTGGTACTGCGTCGGCTGCGAGTCGTTCAAGACCGAGAAGGAGCTCGAGCAGCCGGGCAATATGTGCACTCTACACAAGAAGCCGGTCGAGCGCCTGAAGGAGGACACGTACTTCTTTCGCCTGTCGCGCTTCCAAGAGCGCCTCCTCGCCCTCTACGAGGCTCGCCCCGACTTCATTCGCCCTCGCGAGCGACGCAACGAGGTCATCAGCTTCGTGAAGGAGGGGCTCCGCGATCTGTCCGTGTCACGCACGAGCTTCTCGTGGGGCGTCGGCGTGCCCGGCAACCCGCGCCACGTGATGTACGTGTGGTTCGACGCGCTCACGAACTACCTCTCTTCGCTCGAGGCCACCGCGAACACCGCGTTCTGGCCCAAGAAGGGCCACGACGCGACGCTCGTGCACCTCGTCGGCAAAGACATCCTGCGGTTCCATGCCGTGTACTGGCCAGCGTTCTTGTTCGCGGCGGGCTACTCGGAGGACGAGCTCCCCACCACGGTGTTCGCGCACGGCTTCCTCACGGTGGATGGCCAGAAGATGTCGAAGAGCCTGCGAAACGCGGTCGATCCGCTGCGCCTCGCGCGGGAGCTCGGGCCCGACGTGCTTCGCTATCAGCTCCTGCGCGGCGTCGCGTTCGGCCAAGACGGCGACTTCGATCACGCGGCCATGCTCGAGCGCTACAACGCCGACCTCGGCAAGAACCTGGGCAACCTCCTCCAGCGAACGCTCGGGCTCTGCACGAAGCTCACCGGCGGCAAGCGCCCCGCGTGGAGAGACCCCACGCCGCTCGAGACCGACCTCGTGCGCGACGTGGAGGAGTCGCTCCGCGCGGCGCGCGCGGCGTGGTCGACGCTCGAGATCCACCGGGCGCTCGAGCACACGTGGGAGGTCTCGTCGCGGGCCAACCAGTACGTCGACCGCGCGGCCCCGTGGGCGACGGCGAAGGCCGGCGACACGGCGCGCACCGAGACCATCCTCGCGACCCTGCTCGAGGTCCTGCGGCTCCTCGGCGTCGCCATCTGGCCCGCCATGCCCCAAAAGAGCGACGCGCTGCTCGCGCAGCTCGGCCTGGCGCCGCTCGCGCCGCTCCCGCTCGTGACCGGCGCAGACCTGTTCCCCACGACCTTCGCGCCGCTCCCCGGCGGCGAGCCCCTCGCCACCGGGACGCCCCTCTTCCCCATGTTCGACAAAGATCAGGTCGCCGCCCTGCTCGCGAAGCTCGCGCCCCCGAAGTCAGAGCCCGAGGCGAGCGCGGCCCCCGAGAAGACCTCCGCCACCGCGCCGGCGAAGGCGCAAGGCAAGCCCGACGACGCGCCAGCCGAGCCCTCGGCGCCCATTACGTACGACGACTTCGCGCGGGTCGAGCTGCGGGTTGGCCTCGTCACGGCCTGCGAGCGCGTGCCGAAGAAGGACAAGCTCCTCCGCCTCACGGTCGACCTCGGCGAGCCCACCGCGCGCACCATCGTCGCCGGTCTCGCGCAGACCTTCACCCCGGAGGCCCTCACCGGGCAGCGCGTCGTGGTCGTCGCGAACCTCGCGCCGCGCGACTTCGGCAAGGGCCTCGTGTCGCACGGCATGGTGCTCGCCACGGGCCCGTCGGACGCGCTCGTCCTCGCGACCGCGCCGGAGACGGCGGCGCCGGGCGCGAGGCTCAAGTAGGCGCGAGGCTCACTTCTTCAAGAGGTCGGTCGCCCACACCCACGCGAAGCCACCGAGGGTGGGCATGGCAGCGCGAAGGGCACGCCGACACATCCCGGCAGGCACGACCCGGCGCACGCCATCGCGCACGCGGACGCGCGGCGGGGCCCGGCGACGGCGCAGCGCGCGCGAGCGAAGGCACCGGCGGAGGGTAGCGCGCCGCGGCCGCGCGGGCGCGAGCGGAAGAGGGCGGCTCGACGCGGCGCCCGATTTGTAGCACATTGTGGGCATGAAGCGCTCGTTCACGGCCCTGGTGGCTGCGCTGCTCGTCCTCGGGGCGCTTGCGCCCGGCGCGGGCGCCGAGCCCGCGCAGCCCGAGCCTGGCGCCATGCCCGGAGGGATGCCCGCCTGCGTGAAGCTCACGGGCGAGGCTCAGATGGGCGCGTACGGCTACAACCACGTGGTGCGCGTGCAGAACGGCTGCACCCAGGGCGCCGATTGCCTGGTGGCCACGTCGGTGGACCCCACGCCCGCGGCGCTGAAGGTCGCCGCGCAGACCTCGGCCGAGCTCATCGTCCGTGTGGGCTCTCCGGCGCGTGTCTTCACCCCGACGGGCACCTGCCGCCTCGTCACGCGCTGAGACCTCACGCGGAAGACCCCGCTTCCGCTATGGTCCGCCCATGTCCGCCCAGCCGACTACGTGCGAGCACTGCGCCGTCGAGGGCACGTTCCTCCGCGCCGGCAAGTACCCCGAGGACAAGGGCGCCGAGGTCCACTACGGCGTCGCCTGGCGTTGCCCTGGCTGCGACGAGGTCAGCCTCGATCTATGCCCGGTCGCCGCCGTCGAGCCCACCGCGGCCTCGTGCCTCAACTGCGGGGGCGCACGCCCCGCCGACGACGCGCTCGCGTGCCCCGCGTGCGGGATGTCCGCGGCCGAAGCGCTCGCGTTCCTCCACGTCGACGATCCCGCGGGGCGCACGGTCGAGGCGGCCGAGGCGTCGTTCGACGCGGGCCTCTACCGGCGCGGCTTCGCCCTGCTCGACCTGCTCCTCTGGGCCACGCCAGACGACGCCGAGCTCTGGCGCGCGAAGGGCACACACTACCAAATCCTGAAGCTCAACCACGCCGCCGCCGTGTGCTACGAGCGCTCGCTCGCCCTTGAAAATAGCCCGCTGCTCGAGATCGCGCTCGCCTGCGCGCGGAGCGCCGAGGGTGATCACGCGGGCGCGCTCTCGCTCTACGACGGGCTCGTACGCACGTCCACGGATCCGGAGATCCTCGCGGTCGCGCACGCCAACCGAGGCAACCTCCACGAGGCCGACGGCTCGGTCGTCTCCGCCATGGCCGACTACGAGGCAGCGCTCGGCCACGAGCCAGGTCGCGTCACTCACTATCAGAACTACGCCCGCCTCCACTCGCGGCGAAAGCACTGGGACAAAGCCCTCGAAGTTCTGCGCCGGGGCCTCAAGGTCGCGAAAGACGCGGAGCGGATCCCCCTCCTCGTCGAGACCGCGCGCGCGCACAACGAGCTCGAGGACGCCGCGGCCGGGCTCGCGGCAGCCGACGAGCTGCTCGCGATCCAAGAGGACCACCCGCGCGGGCTGTTTCACCGCGCGTGGGCCCTCGGTCTCGTGGGCCGGCTCGACGAGGCGGCCGCCGATCTCGAGCGCCTGCTCGACGTGGACCCCACCAGCAAGGACGGCAAGAAGGCGCTCGCCAAAATCGAGGCGGCGCGCGAGAAGGCAAACCGCCCGTGGTGGAAGCTCTGGGGATGACCACGCGGCCTCCCCCGCACGGAGAATGAGTGCATACTGCATGTTTCGAGCCCCGCCCGGCGACGCGCGCTTCGGGCCAGGGTCGGCGCGCCGGCTCCCTCAGGCCAACATGATCACGCGCTCCCTCAGGCCGACCGGCAGCTGGTTTCGGGCGGCGAGGATGTCGGCGCGCGCGTATTTCATGCTGAAGTGCTTGAGCACGACGTGCGGGCTCGCGAGCGCCTCGGGGGCGCGGAGATAGAGCGCCGCGAGCTCCTCGAGGTGGGTGTGACCGTACTTCGCGCTCACCTCGGGGGAGGTCCCGGTGAGGTGGGTGGCCTCGAGGAAGAGCACGTCGCTCTGGCCCACCTCGGGGTGCCGCTCGAGCGTGTCGATCGTGCTGTCGCCGACGTAGGTGAGAACGGCGCGCTCGTGGAACGAGTGGAGCTCCTCGCCGGCGGCGCGCGCGTCACGGAGGGCCTCGCCGGGGAGCCCAACGAACTTGTCGAGGAGCTTCCGGCGCGTCTCGAGCACCGTGTAGCCGCGCGAGGGCAGCCGATGCGTCACGTCGAACGCATGCACGCGGTGCCGGGGGGAGAGCGCGAAGGTGTCCCCCGGCGACACGCCGCGCACGCAGGCCTCGAGGTCGGCGTCGCGCTTGCCCTCGAGGCGCTCGTAGGCGCGGAGCATCGCGATCATGGGCTCGCGGCTCTCCTCGGGCAGATAGACGCGAGAGGGGCGCGCGCCCGTCATCGCGCGGAGGGAGAGGTGGCGCACGACGCCGAGGGAGTGGTCTTGGTGGGCGTGCGAGAGCAGCACGTTTCGGAGGCGGCTCACCTCGACCGTGCAGTGCCCGAGGTCGAAGCACGCGTCGAGCGACGGCACCGCGATCCACGTGGCGAGCCCCGAGATGCTGAACGCGGTCACGTCGAGCGCGCCCAGAGTGAGGGCGAGCCCACGGCCCGGATCGTGGAGCTCGTGACGCGACATCGCGGACGAAGGTAGCAGGGGCGCGCCCCCACAGACGCGCAGGAAGGCGACGCGGGCGGAAGCCGAAGGCCGGGCACTCGCGCCCGACCGAGGCGCTCAGCGTCGGCGCCGGCGCCCGGCCGAGATCCCCACGAGACCGAGGATGGCGAGCGTGGCGAGCGTCGAAGAAGACGCCGATCCTGGGGCCGAGTCACAGCCGCCGCACCCCCGAACCTTCGTGGCGTCGCTGGGAGCCCCAACGGCGCCCGACGGGGCGGCGGGGGTCGCGGGAGCGGCCGGCGCGGGATCCGCACCGTGCAGCGCGTCGTCCGCGCCCATCCCCGCCGGCAGCTTGCAGTAGAGCGTGTCTCCTCGGTAGTTTCGCGTGAGCGGACAGATCCACGTGTATCCTGCACTCTTCTGCTCGGCGTCGCGTTTGCTCGAGGCCTCTCCCGGGGAAGAGCTCACTCCGCTGAACGGGCCGACCACCCGGCACGGCGACGGGCCCAGCGCCGGCGCCTTCGCGACGATGCGCCGCGCCACCGCCGCCTCGACGCAGGCCTTCACCTGGTCGTCGGGCGGGGGAATGTCGGCGCGCGCCGACGTGGAGAGGGTGAGCGTTACGAGCAGGGCCGCAAAGGGCGACACGAGCAGCGAAGGGCCGACGGCGACGAAGAACGGCGAGCGCATTTCCCCATCGTCGCACGTGGGCCCGGTCGTGGGGTGAGAAGCAACCGAAGCGCGACGCGGGGGCGCTACGCCGTGACGCGACCGGCCACGAGCGGGAGCCGCGTGGGCGCCTCGACGCCAAGCTCGAACGCCGCCGCCACGCGCGCGCGGAGGCCCTCGGCGTCCTGGCCAGGGCGCAAGTGGAGCGTCGCGAGCGGCTCGCCGGCGGCCACGGGCTCCCCGGGCTTCTTCGCCAGCGTGACACCCACGCCGAAGTCGACCGCCTGATCCGCGCGCGTGCGGCCCGCGCCCATCGCGACGCCAGCGAGGCCCACCGCGAGCGCGTCGATCCCCGTCACGAAGCCGCCGCGCGTCGCGAGCACCTGCACCTTCTCGGGCGCGAGCTCGAGGCGGGAGGGCTCGGCGACCACGCGCGCGTCACCGCCCTGCGCGGCCACCATGCGCTCCATCGTGCGGAGCGCGGCGCCGCTCGCGATGGCCTCGTCGATCCGCGCGTCGGCCTCCTCGGCCGTGGCGGCGACCCGGCCGAGCTGGAGCATCTCGCGAGCCAGCACGCGGGTGCACTCGACGAGGTCGCTCGGCCCCTCTCCGTGGAGCACCTCGAGCGCCTCGCGCGTCTCCGACGCGTTGCCGATCTCGCGCCCGAGCGGCGCGTCCATGCGGGTGAGCAGCGCGACGACGTGCTTGTTCGCCCCCGTGCCCACGCGAACGAGCGCCTCGGCCAGCGCGCGCGCGCGGGCCTCGTCTTTCATGAACGCGCCGCTGCCGACCTTCACGTCGAGCACGAGCCCGTCGATGCCCTCGGCGAGCTTCTTCGACAGGATGCTCGCCACGATGAGCGGGATGCACTCGACCGTCGCGGTCACGTCGCGCAGCGCGTAAATGCGCTTGTCCGCCGGAGCGATGTCCTTCGTCTGGCCGATCATGCAGGTGCCCACCTCGGACACGATCTTCACGAAATCGGCGGTGGGCAGATCGGTGCGAAAGCCCGGGATCGCCTCGAGCTTGTCGAGCGTGCCGCCGGTGTGGCCGAGCCCGCGGCCGCTCACCATGGGCACCGGCACGCCACACGCCGCGACCAGGGGCGCGAGGCAAATCGAGACCTTGTCGCCGACGCCGCCGGTCGAGTGCTTGTCGACCTTCACGCCCGGCACGTGGGAGAGGTCGAGCACGGTGCCCGAGTGGAGCATGGCCTCGGTGAGCGCCACGGTCTCGTCGTCCGACAGGCCGCGCAGGAACGACGCCATGAGGAAGGCGCTGAGCTGGTAGTCGGCGATCTCGCCGCGCTGGAAGTCGGCGATGATGCGCGCGATCTCGTCGCGGCTGAGGGGGTGGCCGTCGCGTTTGGCGGCGATGAGCTCGACGATGCTGCGCTTCATGGGCGCGAGAGCCTAGCCGGGAACGCAGAAAAGGGGAGGTATTCCCCTACGATTTCGGCGCGTTTCGCCGTAGGCTGCGGCGGATGCACCCGCACCGGACCGGGCTCCCCTCGCCCGCGACCCCTCCGCAGTCTGTGTTGGCGTTCGCCTTCGTCGTCGCGGCCGCGTGCGCGGCGGCCGCGTGCGACAAGAAGCCCGATACCCCGCCCGAGGCGCCTCCTGCCGCCTCGGCGTCGGCGTCGAGCGCTCCTTCGACCGCGCCCTCGGCGTCGAGCGCGCCCTCGGCCACGCCCGACGCGACGCCCGCGGGCGACGCCGCGAGTCAGTCCGCGAGCGACGCCGCGACCGCCGCGGCCGCGCCCTCCACGGCAGCGACAGGCAAGACGCCGACGCCCGCGCCCACCGCTTCGGGCCCCAAGACCTACACGTGCGGCACGAAGCCGCTCCCCGACTGCCCACTCCAGGCCTGGATGAAGGCGCACGCCAACCCGCCGATGGCCGCGGGCGACACGCCCGGGCTCGGCGACGTGTTCGACCAGATGGTCAACCTCGGTCCCCCCGGCTACACGAACTGGGCGTCGATCTCGCGCGACGGCGCGAAGGCCGCCAAGCTCGGCAAGCTCGACGGCGCCAAGGCCGCGTGCCGCTCGTGCCACGACCAGTACAAGGCGAAGTACCGGCTCGCCTTCCGCGACCGGAAGATTTGAGGCGCGCGTGGCCGTGATGGGCACGCGCCTCCCCCGAGGCAACGGCAGCCGCGTGGGCCGCACGCGCGGAAAATTCACGCAGTTTCGGCGCCTCGACGCCCTTCGCGACCTGTTCGAGAGCCAGCCGCTCGGCTTCACCCTCGCCGACCTGGCCGCCACGCTCCGCATCTCGGAGCGCTCGGTTCGCCGCTACCTCCGCGAGATGACCGAGCCGCTCCAGCTCGAGTTCGTGGAGCCGGTGCCAGGTGGCGCGCGCGTGTGGCGCATGAAGCCAGGCGAACGCGCCCGCGCGATCGTGCTGCGGCGGGCCCAGGCGCAGGCGCTCCTCGCGACGCGCGCGCTGTTCGAGCCCACCAGGGGCTCGGCCTTCTTCGACGAGGTGGCGCTCGCCCTAGGCGAGCTGCGCAAGCTCACCCAGCGACCGGCCCCGCGCGGCGCGGGAAAGGCGGCCGATCCGGACGCCACCTTGCACGAGCGCGTGGTGTTCCTCGGGACACCCGGGCGCATCCCGCCCTCGCGCGCGGAGGAGATCGACGTCGCCATCCAGGCGCTCACCTCGGCGCGATCGCTCACGCTCCAGCGCCGAAGCCAGGCGGCGCGCTCGGTGTTCTTCCCCTACGGCGTCGTGTTCGACCGCGGCAACCTCGTGCTCGTGGGGTGGCTCGAAGAGAGCCGGAGCGTCGTGGTGCTCCCGCTCGAGGCGACCTCGAAGCTCGAGCTCGGGGAGAAGAAGTTCCGAGTGCCCGAGTCGTTCGAGCTCTCCCAGTACCTGCACGGCGACCTCGGCGTGGCCGCCCCGGCGAAGGCCCGCCTGCTCGTCGAGTTCGACGCCCGCGTGGCCGACGTCGTGCGCGCCAGGAAGGTCCACCCCGCGCAGCGCGTCGCCGTGGCGCCGGACGGTCGGGTGCGGGTCTCGGCTCCGCTCGGCGACCGCGAGCGCGCCCGCGCCTGGGTCCTCGGCTTCGGCGACGCGGCGAAGGTCGTCGAACCCGCGGAGCTCGCAGCCGACCTCCGCGAGACGCTGCTCGCGGCCGCTGCAAAGTACACGTAACCTGCGCCCTCCGGGCACGCCCCCACGATGGAAACGCGCGAGGCCCGCGCCGGAGCGCGAGCCTCTGCGGAGTCCTCGGCGTCACCCGGGCGGGCGCCGTCGGCGTTGCCCTCAGGGGGCGACGCGCACCGAGAGCGTGCCGTTGATGGTGGCGTCGAGGGTCGCGTCCTTGGTGCTCACGCAGACGTCCATGCGGGTCGTGCCCTTGCCCTTGAAGGCGCCGCCGGTGTCGACCACTCGGAACTCGATGGCCTTGCCGTACTTGCGCTCGAGCTCTTCGATGCGGAGCTTCGTGCCGTAGCCGAAGGCCTTCGAGTCCATCGCGACGGACACGTAGGGCACCTTCCCCGCGAGGAAGTCCTGGAGGGTGTTCAGCTTCGCGCCGAGGCGATCCTTGAAGCCACCCTCGACGCCGGTGTTCGAGGGGAAGTACCCCGTGCCTTTGCAGCTGAAGCTCGAGGCCGACATGTTGCCGTTGCCGTTGCCTACCGTGGCGCCGCCGCCGCTGGGGGGCGCCGGAGGGGTACCGCCGGGAGGAGTGCTGCCGCCACCGCTCGAGCCGCCCGCGCACTGGCCGGCCTGGCAGGTGGAGGAGCCGGGGCACTGGTAGTCGGCCTTGCAGCCCGCGACACATTGGCCGCCCGTGCAGACCTTGCCCGCGCCGTTGCTGCCGGGGTTGCACTGCCCGTCGCTCTTGCACGTCTGGCCAGGAGCCGCAGGCGTCGAGCCGCAGGCGGGGTTCTGGCCGCTCATCTGAGCCTTGTCTTCAGGCTGGGCAGACACGCGGGTGCAGGTCTGCCCCTGCGCGCACTGGAAGCCGATCTGGATCTGCTTGTTGACGCACTTGTAGGCGCTGTACTCACGAAGGTCGCTGCAGTACCAGCCGTCGGCCTTCTCGCCGCAGCTGTCCTCGCTCTCGAACGCCGAGTCGTTGGTGATCTTCTCGCCGCAGTCGGAGCTCGTCTTCGCGTTCGGCGCGCGGAGCGCGTACGCCGCGCGGGTCTTCGAGCCCGAGGCGCTGATGTTGCGCTCGTGCACCATGGCGCCCTGGTTGTCGATGACGTACCCGTTGCCCGGCGAGCCGTCCTTCGAGCCCGCGTACATGTACACGTGGTCGGGGTGACCGGGCACGCCCTTGCGGTCGCGCGAGATGATGACGTCGCCGGGCTGGAACTGGTTTGGGTCCTTGATGACCTTCCAGCCCTTCTTGAGGAGGGCGTCGCGGAACTCCTCGGTGCCGGGATGGATCCCCATGTCGGGGACCGCGCCAGACTGCTTCAGCGCATACGAGAGGTAGGTCGCGCAGCCGTTGCGGTCGGGGCGGCTCGCGGTCGACGCGCCGATGTCACGGAGCTTCGCGCGCGCGGCGCGACGCACCCGCATGAAGCCATCCTGCGACTTGTAGAAGTTGAAGAGCTTCGCGTTGGAGCCGCACGCCTCGTTCAGCTTGCTCGGCACGGCGAGGAAGGTCGCGCCGCCGGTGGTCGAGGTGACGTCCTCGAACGTGAGGAGCGGGGCGAACCACTTGTCGAAGCGGAGCTCGTCGCACTGCGCGCCGCCGCCGGTGAGCCGGCACTCCTTGATGATGGTGAGGTCGAACGGACCGTACGCGTAGCGGTCGTCGGTGCACAGGCCGGTCTCGAGGTCGACGTCGGTGCCGGCGGGGCAGAGCCCCTCGCCGCGGGCCCGCCGGGCGAGCGCGAGGTCCCACTTCGCCGTCGTGCACTGGGCCCCGCCGCCGAGCTTCTGGCACTCGGCGATCATGCCCGGCGCGAACGGGCCGAGCGCCAGGCCGCCCGCGACGCAGAAGCCGCCGATCTCGTCGAAGGCCGAGCCGGACGGGCACACCGCCAGGTCGGGGGTGACGAGGTGCAGGTACTCGCCGGTCTCCGGCTCGGTGCCCTCGTTCGCGAGGAGCGCCGGGTCGAGGTCCAGGATGGTCTCGCCGTTCGGGCCCACGCCGCCGCCCCCGAGGGGTCCCGGATCGTCGACGCCGCTCGAGCAGCCGATGAGGCCGTTCACGCTGACGAAGGAGAAGGCGGCGGCGACCAGGAGGCGGGAGAGGCGGGCCGTGGTGCTCATGACGACCAGAACAGCATGGATTATGCCAACCAGGGGTCGATGAAAAACACATACGAATCGAGCGGATGACGCGCCGAAAGGTCGAGCTACGTGGCCCCCAAGAGCGGCGGGCTGGTGGATCGGCTCGCGCTCTGCGACCCGCGCCTACATGGCGCGCGCTCGCCCCAGGGGGACGATCCGGAGTGAATGTGTGCAAGGTGCACTTCGTGTGCCACCGGCCGTGCGATGGCTGCGCTCGACGCGCGTGGTGCGACGTGGGAGAAGACCCCGGATGGACATGCAGCGAACCTCTCTCAAGGTCATCGACCCGGCGGGCAACACGACCGCCAGCGCGCACGCCACGCCGGCCGCGAGGCCCCCGGTGGAGCCGGGCACCCTCCGCCACGCCGAGCTCGTCTCCGGTGAGTTCTGGCGCCACATCCCCGCCTACAAGGACGTGAGCGAAGCCCAGTTCCTGGACCACAACTGGCAAGCCAAGAACTCGGTCACGCGGGTCGACAAGCTGCTCGCCGCGATCGCCGGCCTCGTGGACGACGGCTTCATCAAGGACGCGGAGGAGGGCTTCCGCCGCGCGCCGATGAGCGTGCGCATCAGCCCCTACATGCTGGCGCTCATCGACTGGCGCGATCCCCACAAGGACCCCATCCGCACCCAGTTCTTGCCGCTCGGCTCGCGCCTCTTCGCCGACCACCCGAAGCTCGACCTCGACTCGCTTCACGAGCAGGCCGACGCCCCGGTGCCGGGCCTCACGCACCGCTACCCGGACAAGGCGCTCTTCCTCCCGCTCGACACGTGCCCCGTCTACTGCCGATTCTGCACGCGCAGCTACGCGGTCGGCGTCGACACCGAGGAGGTCGAGAAGGTCAGCCTGAAGGCCAACGAGGAGCGCTGGAAGCTCGCGTACGAGTACATCCGCTCCCGCGCCGAGCTCGAGGACATCGTCATCTCGGGCGGCGACGCCTACCAGCTGCGCGCCTCGCAGCTCGAGGAGATCGGCATGACCCTCCTCGACATGCCCAACGTGCGCCGCATGCGCTTCGCGACCAAAGGCCCGGCCGTGATGCCGCAGAAGATCCTCACCGACGAGGCGTGGACCGACGCCCTCACGCGCGTGGTCGAGCGCGGCCGAAAGCTCCACAAGGAGGTGGTGCTCCACACGCATTTCAACCACCCGAACGAGATCACGAGCATCACCCAGGCGGCGATGAACAAGCTCTTCGAGCGCGGCGTGTTCGTGCGAAACCAGAGCGTGCTCCAGCGCGGCGTGAACGACTCGCCCGAGACCATGACGCTGCTCGTGAAGCGCCTCGGCCACGTGAACGTGCACCCGTACTATGTGTACGTGCACGATCTCGTGAAGGGCGTGGAGGACCTGCGGACCTCGGTCGACACGGCCATCCACATCGAGAAGCACGTGCGCGGCTCCACCGCCGGCTTCAACACCCCGGTGTTCGTGGTCGACGCCCCCGGCGGCGGCGGCAAGCGCGACGCGCACTCGTACGAGCACTACGACCGAGAGACGGGCATCAGCGTCTACCAGGCGCCCAGCGTGAAGCCCGGGCAGTTCTTCATGTACTTCGACCCCCTCCACCAGCTCTCCACGAGCGCGCAGCGGCGCTGGGCCGATCCCGCGGAGCAAGCGGTCATGGTCGCCGCCGCGCTCGGCCGCGCCAAAGAGCGCGCACGTTGAGGCTCCCACAGAGCCGCGTGGCCCACGCCGCGCGGGCCGGGCTCTTCGCGCTCGCGCTGGCGACGGCGAGCCTCGGCTGCGGCGCGGCGGGCATCGGCGTCTGCACCTCGGTGTGCTCGCGGCAGTACTCCGAGTGCGTCGCGCGCTCCTCCCCTGGCGCGTCGCAGTCCGACTGCGCGGCGCGTGAGCAGGAGTGCAGCGCGCAGTGCAAGGCCAAGCGCTGACACCCGTGGGCGCCCCGCCGACCCGTGACCGGGCGCGCGACGGGCTCTGGACCAACACGACGCCGATGTGCGCGCCGACGGTGCGAACGAAACGAAGACGAACGCCCGCGGCGAGTGGCCGCGGGCGTCGGTGCGTCTGCCGTCGCGAGGGGAGGCTCCCCGGCGAGGGCTACTTCGGGATGATCGGATCGATGAGGCAGGTCGACACTTCGAAGAGCACGTACACGAGCGCCTTCTCCTGCGGCAGGAGCGCGGTGGCGCCGCCCTCGCCCTCGGTGTGGTACGCGCTGTAGAGCACTCGGCCGCAGGAGTCCTCGAAGCTCAGGGTCATGGGGCGGTTCTTGGTGCCGTCGTTGCCGAACGCCCACACCTTCGGGGTGAGCTTCTTCGTGCCGCCCGCGCCGTCGGGCACGTCGACCTCGTTCACGCGATCGACCTTGATCCACGCCTCCTCGAAGGTGACGCTGCGGTGGTTCTGGCCGTCGAGCCAGTCCTTCAGGCCCGGATCGGCGATGGTCGCCGGGGTGTTGTAGGAGTTCGAGTCGCAGCCCTTGTTGGGGGTGAACGTGACGTAGTTCTTCCAGGTCTCGTTGATGAACGAGTACTCGAAATCGGTCACGTAGAGCTTGCCGCCCTTCTGGACCCACTCCTTCAGGTTGCGCTGGATGGCTGGGTCGAGCGCGTCGTCCGGACCGCTGAAGCCCCCGGGGCCCGCGGTGGCGCACGTGCCACACGGCAAGAAAATGATGTTGTATTTCGCGAGCTTGGTCGCGTCGCGAAGGAACGCCACGCGCTGCGCCTGCGGGATGGTGTCGGTGATGGGGATGCCGAGGCGCGTGAGCGCCTGCTCGATGTCGTCGTAGTTCGTGTCGACGACGGCCGTGGTGGGCACCATGTCGCCCGAGGCCGCGTCTTTGCGGCGCGGGAAGGTGGTGTCGGCCTTGGCGACGGCGACGTCGGCGCCCTTCACGTCGATCGCGACGACGCGGCGGAACTGCCCCTTCTGGACGACCAGGAACTGCGGACCGCTCCGGTTCGCCGTGACGACGAAGCTGCCATCGGCCTTCGACAGCGTCTTCGGGACGGTCGTGTCGAGCTCCACGCACTTGTCGCAGAAGTTGCCATCGGGGATGGGATCGGGCCGCTTCTGCGCGAGGTACACGAGGGCCCCGGCGATGGGGATGTCCCCGGCTGGGGTGTAGACGCGGCCCGACCAGTTGCCCTTCGGGGACAGGTCCTCTTGGGGCCGGGCATCCTGGAACAGCGAGCCGGTCTCCTCCGCGGGCGGCGCCGCCGTGTCGATGAAGGCGCTCGCGTCGACGGGGTCGTCGAACACCTGACGGGTCGTCGAGGAGGAGCACGCGCCCGCGACCCCCATGAGGAAGAGACCCAAGAACCCACCGTGCCAACCGAGCTTCATGCGCTACTCCGTTCCCGGGACCTCCCGGCGAGCGGGGCAACCTAGCACCCTTCAGCGGGGAGTCGACCACCGCTCGCAAAAAGCGCCAGGGCCGTGGGAACGCCGTCGGCCGACGCTCCGCGGGTGTGGCCGCGAGCCCACGCCCGAGGTGAGCGGCTCAGTGCAACATGAACATCCCCATCATGCCGACGTCGGCGTGATCGAGGATGTGGCAGTGGTACATCCACGTACCCACGCGATCGTCGAACGGGATGGCGATGGTGATGCGCTGCCGCGCCACCACGTTCACCGTGTCACGGAGCTCCCGCTGCGCGGGCGGTCCGTTGCCCGTGTCGAGCACCTGGAACGCGAAGCCGTGCAGGTGAAACGGGTGATCTTGCCCCGTCATGTTGGCGACGGTCCACACCTCGGAGGTGCGGGCGCGCACGGTGAACATGCCGCCGTCGCCTTGCGTGTGAGACATCGAGAGCGCGCCCCGATCGTCCACGAACGCGAGCGCGTGCGCGGGTGGCGCCGACGCGTCGACGCCGCTGACGGGCTCGAACGCGGCGAGCTTCGCGGGAGGGAGATCTTTGCCAATCACGGGCTCTCCCTCGAGCGCCACGTCGAGGACCGGCGTCTTCTCGGGGGGGGCGGTGGTGTGCAGTCGATCGACGGTGTTCCAGGTGCCGACGATCGACTGCCCAGGAGCGCCGCGCGGCACCACGAAGAGCTCTACGCGCTCACCGGGCACCACCGTCGCGATGCCGAATGGCAGGCGCCGCGCCACCTCGGCGAAGCCCACGTCGCCGCCCAGCCGATAGACGTCGAACCCCGGCAGCTCGAGCGCGGCGTAGCGGGCGCGTGACGCGTTGACCACGCGCCACCGCTGCGGCAACCCCGGCCGCGCCTTCACGGCGCCGCGCACCCTCCCGTTCACGAGCGGACGCCCCTCGCGACCGAAATAGTCGCCGAGGCCCCCCGTGGCGTCGGGCGTCTCGAGGACGCCCGCGTCCGTGATGCTCACGTCGCTGAGCACGAGGGTCAGCTCGTCGGTCGGGGGCACCACGGCCACGCCCTCGGGATCGTCGACCACCAGCGCGCCATACAGGCCGTAGCCCACCTGGGTGCTCGACGCGACGTGCGGGTGGTACCAGAACGTGCCCGCGTCGGGCACGCGAAACTCGTAGTCGAACGTGCCGCCCGGCGGGATCGGCGCCTGGGTGACGTCGGGCACGCCGTCCATGACGTTGGGGACGCGCAGTCCGTGCCAGTGGATGGTGGTGGGCGCGGGCAGCGAGTTCGTGAAGTGGACGAGGACCCGATCGCCTCGCTTCGCGCGGATCACGGGCCCCGGCAGGATCCCTTGGTAGGTCCACATGGGCAGGGTCTGCCCACCGATCGCGATGGGCACCACCTTCGCCTCGAGGCGCACCTCGACCACCCCCGGCGCCGCGTTCAGGTCCTCGAGTGCGGGCATGCGCAGCCCCTGGTCCCACCCGGGCGGCTGGAGCGAGGGTGCGGCTGCGTCGGACGCGGCCACGTCCGCGGGCACGCCCGCGTCGGGGGTGGGCTCGGTCGTGGGGGAGGAGCACGAGGCGAAGGTCATCCCCGCGGCGCCCGCGCTCGCGCAGAGCGCGCAGACGGTGCAGAGCGCGCGCAATCGGTGCGGGCGCACGGGGGCGCTGCGCCTCGCGGGTGCTTCGATGAACGACACGCCACCGGGCGATGCAACCGATGTGCCGTCAGCGCGGGCTGGAGCGCTCGATCGCCGCGAGCAGCGCGGCGGCGCTCGAGAAACGCATCGCGGGATCGGGGAGCAGCGCGCGCTCGATCGACGCTGTGAGCGCCGCGGGCAAGTCGGGGCACACCTCGGTGAGGGGCGGGCCCACGCGGTCGGTGTTGAAGTAGGCGGACCGCTCCGAGTGGCGTGTCGCCACGAACGGGGGGCTGCCCGCGAGCATGCGGTACAGCAGGGCCCCGCACGCCCACATGTCGGCTTGCCCATCGACCGCCGACGCCGCGGCGAGCTCCGGCGGAAAGTACGTAGGCGAACGCGACGCCGGCGGGGCGAGGCTCAGGTTCTTCTCCGTGTGCGCGTCTCGCCCCTGGCCCGAGTCGAAGTCGATCACGCGCAGCTGGCCGTTGCGAGCGATGAGGATCTCGGTGGGGTTCAGGCTGCGATGGGTGAGGTTTCCGGCGTGGATGGCCACCACGAACTGCAGGAGATCGCGCCCGATGCGGAGGGCCTCGGCCACAGGGAGCGGCGTGCCCTTCGGCAGCGCATGGAGCTTCGCCTCCAGGGTCTCGCCGTCGACCCGGTCCATCACGAGGTAGGGGCCGCTCTCGGACTCGCCATCGTCGTAGATGCGCACCATGGCCGGGTGGGCCACCTGGTTCGAGAGGTACCCTTGCTCGAGGAAACGCTTGGCGCGCTCTCGCGAGGTGACCAGCGACGGGTGCATGATCTTCAGGGCCGCGTCGAACCCGTAGATGTGCTTGGCCGCGTAAACGTGCGCGGTGGACCCCGAGCCGAGCAACCGTTCGAGCAGCCACTTCCCGTCGAATCGGGTCCCGGGCGAGGACGCCTCGTCGAGGTTCTGCGGGCTAGCCATGCTGTGAGCATCCTAGTCATCCTGCCGCCCGCCGGCCAACTTGGGCTCAGCGAAACGGGTGGGAGCCCAGCGAAGTGAGCAGCTCCTTCGGACCGCTGGCGAGGGTGACCGTGACCCCCTCGGCGGTGACCGCCAGGTCGGCCCGCGCGGTCACGGTCGAGGGGGGGCGCTCCTTTCGCAGCCCCGCGAGGAGGGCGACGTCCTCGGGCCCGAGGTCCTTCGGATCGTGCGGATACGCGAGGGCCTCCGTCGTGGAGAGCGCGAGCGGGCCAACGCAGCTCATGGGCTCGTCCCCCTCGTAGGCGCACACGGTGACCGACTCGGTCGTCTCGGTGGTCAGCATGAGCCCGGCGTAGTCGGCGTCGCCATGCTCCCGGCGGCCGTGGACCTCCACGACCCGCCGCTTCCCGAACACAGCCTCCTTGGAGCTCAGGTACGTGTATTCTTCATTGATCCCGAACGCGCCGGGGTTCCACGTGCGGGCGAGCTCGGCGACGGGCTCGAGCGCCTCGCCCGAGGTCTTTCGCACGAGCATGAACACGCCGAGCCCCGGGCCCTCGTTGCCGAAGCGCACGACGCGGAACGGCGGCACGAGCCCCGCGACCGGCTCGCTCGACGCCACCAGCGGACCCACGTTGAACGCCTCGTCGGTCACGCGCTCGAGACACTGGAACAGCGCGAGGTCTTCTGCGAAGCGGCGCGCGCAGAACACGGGCTGCGGGCGGGGCGCCGGCTTCGGCACCATGTCGCGCTTCACCTGCGCGAGCAGCGCGTCCAGGCGCTTCTGCACCGCCGCGTTCGGCCGCTTGGCGAGCGAGGCCCGGTAGCGCACCACGGCCTCCATGAGCTCGCCTTTCCCTTCGTAGCCCCGGCCCAGGTTGTAGAGCGCTTGCGCGCGCAGGCGCGCGTCGCCGGCGTTCTTCACCGCGAGGGTCGCGTGGTCGATCGCGGCGGTCCAGTCCGACGCGCCGATGTCGACCCAGGACAGCTCGGAGAGCACCGCCGCGTTCCCCGGGTCGAGCGCGAGCGCGCGCCCGAGCGCCGCGCGCGCCTCGGGCCACTTCTCGGCCTTGGCGAGGGAGCGGCCCGCCTGGAGCTCGGCCAAGAGCTTGGCCTTGTCGGCGGCGGCGAGCCGAGGAGCGCTCGCGTCGACCCGCTTGGCCACGTGGGCCGAAGCGCTGGGAGCGGGCGCGGCCGTGGGCGGCGACGGCGGGGCGGGAGGGGTCGACGGCGCAGGCTCGGGGGCCGGCGGGTCCTTCTTCACGCACCCCGCGAGCAACACGCTGGCGAGCAGGGAGGCCGCAGCAGCGGGGACGAGGCGGCGGGTGAGGTCACGGAGCGGGCGGGACGGGGTGGGCACGCCCTCGTTGTGCCGCATGCCGGCGCCCGCGGGCAAGCCCGCCGCGCCGTACGTCGCCGGCCCCTTCATCGCGCCCCCGACTTGACGGATACCGGTTGCCCCCTCCCGGAGCCCATGCTCGGATGAGCTTCATGAAGACGTCTACCCTCGGTCTGACTCTCCTCCTCGTGGCCGCGAGCGCCTACGCGTGCTCCCCGGGAGTGACGGGCGGCGCGGACGCGGGGGCATCGGACGCGGCCCCCGCGGAAGACTCCGCGAGCCCGCCGCCCGCCGACGCGCTCGCGCCGGACGGCGCGCGCCCCGACGCGGGCGGAGACGCGTCCACCCCGGACTCCTCTCCCCCGGACTCGCCCCCGGACCTCTCCCCGGACCCCGCTCCCTGACCTCCCCGGACTCCTCGCTCCCGGACGCGGCGGACGGCTCGGTCGCCGACGCGGCCGACGCCGCCGTGCCTCCCCCGCTGGTGACCTCCCTCGTCGACAACGTGGTGGACTACGACGTCAACGCGACGCACGTGTTCTACCGCACGGCCGGCGGCTACTTCTCGTGCGAGCTGCCTGCCTGCACGAACGTGTCGACCGTGTCGACGTTCGTCACGGGCTACCCGTACATGGCGGCGTCGAACGACAAGTTCTATTTCTTCCTACCGGCCGCCGCCAATCAGTTCACCCTCCGCTCGCGCACCCCGGCCGGCGGCCCCGTGGTCGTGGAGGACACGATCAGCTGGTCGGGCGCGGTGCTGCCGCAGTCGCTCTTCGCAGGGACGACGTACCTCGAGACCTACTACCGCCTGAACCCCTTCGTGACGGGGGCCCCCACGTACCGAACCCTCCGGCACAACTACGTCACCGAGCGCACGCCCGCGATCGGGACGCGGCACCAGAATTTCGGGAGCGCCGTGACGCTCGGCACGAACCTCATGGCGCCGACGGGCACGGGCGAGCCGTTCCCCGCCCTGCCCACCGCAGGCACGAGCATTGGCTCGAGCCCCGTCGGGCCGACGGTCACCCACCCGACCGTCGTCGTCTTGCGCGACGGCAACCTCGAGGCCTGCCCGACGGCCGCCCCGTGCGCGGCGTGGATCAACCTCGGCGCCCTCGGCGCGGTCTTCAACCTCGACGCGACCCACCTCTACGTGGGCGACGCGACGGGCCTAGGCCGCTGCGCGCTCGCCGAGATCGCCGCCGCCGGCACGTGCACGCTCACCCCGCTCGCGGCCGAGCCGATCGCCAAGCCGCTCTACATCACGCCGACGCACGTCTTCTATCGGTCGGGCACGACGGTGAAGAGCGTCACGAAGTAGCCCCCGCTTTCCTCACCTCGGGCCGGGGGATCCGCGAGCGTAGTGAATGAGTGACGACCCTCCTCGTCTACGTTCCCGCGTTTGCGCCTCGCAAATGCCTCGCCAAAGGAAAGAAGGTTTACTTGATCCGAGCTCATCTCGTTCGTGTGACGGTCGTCTTGGGGTTGGTCCTCGTGGCGGCCGCGGGGTGCAGCAGCAGCAGCAGCAGCGAAGACGCCGGCACCGCGAACGACTGCGAGGCCGCGTTCAACGCCCTCTGCGACAAGGGGGCGGCCTGCTCTCCCTCCGGCGAGGTCGTTTTCGGGAGCGCGGCCACCGGTGACGGGGGGGCGCGTGACGGGGGGGCGGGCGGTGGCGGCACCATCACGATCGGCAGCGCCTCGAGCTGCAAGACGGTCTACAGCCTCGGCTGCACGTCGAGCCCGCCCGCCAACGTCGCCGCCTGCAAGGCCGCCTCGGCGACCGCGCAGTGCAGCACTCCGGCCGGTGAGAAGCCCCGCCTGGTGTTCCCGAAGGAGTGCGAGACCCCGCAGAAGTAGGCCAGCGACGCGAGGCCCCGCCGGCTGAGCCAGCACGGCGGGGCGCGTGGGTCGAGTGCCGCGCGCCCGCGATTGGCTCCCGGTGAGCGAGCTCGCCGGTTTGGACCTTTACGGACCGAGGGTTGGGGACTACATCCCGCGGCATGTTCACAGGCCTGGTCGAAGCGCGGGGAACGCTCGCGCGGCGCTCGCCAGCGTCTGGCGGAGCGCGCCTCTTCGTCGAGGCGCCCCTGTCGCCGCTGGTCCTGGGCGAGTCGATCGCGACCGACGGCGTGTGCCTCACGGTCGAGGCGCTCGGGCCCGGCGGCTTCTACGCCACCGCCTCGGCCGAGACACTCGAGCGCACCACGCTCGGGGGGAAAGCGCTCGGCGCGCCGGTGAACCTCGAGCGCGCCCTCGCGGTGGGCGCGCGTCTGGGCGGACACCTGGTGGGCGGCCACGTCGACGGAGTCGGCCGCGTCGCGGCGTCGCGCGCCGAGGGGGGCGGAACGCGTGTATCCTTCACCTATCCGCGTCCGCTCGCGCGCTTCATCGCGGAGAAGGGCTCCATCGCGGTGAACGGCGTGAGCCTGACCGTGAACGGCGTCGAGGACACCTCGTTCCACGTCGTCCTCGTGCCCCACACGGCGGCGAGCACGGCCTGGACGCTCGAGGTCGGGACCCTGGTGAACCTCGAGGTCGACGTGCTCGCCCGGTACGTCGCGCGGGCGCTCTCGGTCGCCAGCGCGGAGCCGCCGGAGCGCATCGCCTCCGACGAGGCGTGGCTCACCACGCTCGGCCGGGCGGGCTACCTATGAAGCGCGCGACGCCCGCGACGCCCCTCGCACGAACAGCCCCTGTCGGCGCAGATCCCGCACGCAAGGTACCCCAACCATGAGCCCTCTCGTCACCATGAGCCCCGACCTCCTCGCGCGTATCCAGGGGGCGATCGAGGACATCCGCGCCGGCAAGATGGTCATCCTCGTCGACGACGAGGACCGCGAGAACGAAGGCGACCTCACGATGGCCGCGCAGTTTTGCACGCCCGAGGCCATCAACTTCATGGCCACGCATGGGCGTGGGCTCATCTGCGTGTCGCTCGCGGAGGAGCAGGTCGAGCGCCTCCAGCTCCCGCTCATGAAGGCGCCGAACCGCAGCGGCCCCACGCTGGGCACCGCCTTCACCGTCAGCATCGAGGCGCGACGCGGCGTCACGACGGGCATCTCCGCGGCCGACAGGGCGCACACGACGCGGCTCGCGGCGAGCGCCGACTGCCGGCCCGAAGATCTCGTCACGCCGGGCCACGTGTTCCCGCTGCGCGCACGCAACGGGGGCGTCCTCGTCCGCACCGGCCAGACCGAGGGCTCGGTCGATCTCGCGCGCCTCGCGGGCCTGAACCCCGCGGGCGTGATCTGCGAGATCATGCGCGACGACGGCGAAATGGCGCGAATGCCCGACCTCGAGCTCTTCGGCAAGAAGCACGGCATCCGCATCGTGACGGTGGCCGACCTCATCCAGTACCGCCTGCAGACCGAGCGCTTGGTCGAGCGCGTGTCGGAGCGCCCCATCGTGCTCGACGCGACCGGGACGACCTGGCACGCGAGCGTGTATGTTACACGCATCGATGGGCGCCAGTTCTTCGCGCTACGGAAGGGTACGCCCTCCCCCGACGAGCCGGTCCTGTGCAGAATGCACGCTGGCTCCACCGTGGCCGACGTGTTCGCCTCCACCCCCCGGGAGGGAGGGCGTCACCTCCGCCAGGCGATCGCGCGCATCGAGGCCGCAGGGACGGGCGTCATCGTGTACCTCCCCGCGCAGGGCGACCTCGCCTTCGAGCTGGCGAACCTCACCCACTTGGCCTCCACGTCGAGCGTTGGCGATCCGCACGCCGCCCCGAAGGACGGCCCCGCCGACAACCCGCTCCGCGAGTTCGGCCTCGGCGCGCAGGTGCTGAGCGACCTCGGGGTGCGCAAGCTGCGGCTGCTCACCAACAACCCCCGAAAGATCGCGGGCCTTGCGGGCTACGGCCTCGAGGTCGTAGAGAGCGTGCCGCTCACCGCCGAGCTCCACTGACCGCGCGATCTCTGGTCTTGGGTCCAGGCCCAAGACGGCGCGTCGCCCAAGAACCACCGAGCGAGAGGACAGAACCATGGCAGAGCCGAGAATCGTCGAGGGTGGGCTGGTCGTCGGCGAGGGGGCTACGCTCGCGATCGTCGCGAGCCGCTTCAATCACTTCATCGTGGACCGCCTCGTCGACGGCGCCGTCGACGCGTTCGTTCGCCACGGCGGCGATCCCGCCCGCCTCACGATCGTGAAGGTGCCAGGCGCGTGGGAGATCCCCGTCGCCGTGCGCAGGCTGGCCCTCGGGCGCAAGGCGGACGCCATCGTGGCGCTAGGCGCGGTCATTCGCGGCTCGACTCCCCATTTCGACTACGTCGCGGCGGAGGTCTCCAAGGGGGTCGCCCACGTGTCGATGGACACCGGCGTGCCCATCGCCTTCGGCGTGCTCACGACCGACAGCATCGAGCAGGCGGTCGAGCGCGCGGGTACGAAGGCAGGCAACAAGGGCTGGGAGGCCGCCGTCAGCGCCATCGAGATGATCGCGCTCGCGCGAGCGCTCGACGCGGCGGGGCTCTGAGGTGGGCGCGAGGCGCACAGGTCGCGAGGCCGCCCTCCAGATGCTCTTCCAGGTGGAGGCGCAGGGCGCCACCGCCGACGAGGCCATCCGCCTCTTCTGGCGTCAGTTCGACATCGATCCGGAGGGGCGCGACTACGCGGACGCGATCGTGCGTGGCGTCTCCGAGGCGGGGCCGAAGCTCGACGAGATCATCCGCAAGGCCTCGGCCCACTGGCGCGTCGAGCGCATGTCGCGCGTCGACCGGAACCTGCTGCGCCTCGGCGCGTGGGAGCTCTCGACGTCGCGCGAGGTGCCGCGCGCGGTCGTCCTCGACGAGGCCGTCGAGCTCGCCAAGACCTATGGCACCGAAGAGTCGTCGGCGTTCGTGAACGGCGTGCTGAACCGCATCGCGGACGATCTGGGTCGCGCCGACCGGGACCGCTGATCCGTGGAGGTCGGCTTCGTCGCGAACGAGCTCGCGACCCTGGACGCGAGCGGCGCGGACGTGATCGCCTGCGGCCTCTTCGAGGACGAGCGCCCCATGCGAGGCCTCGCCGCGGTGGCCGACTTCCGCCTCGCCGGGCGGCTCAGCGCGTTCCTGCGGCGGGGCGAGCTCACCGGGGTCATGGGCGAGGCCTTCCTCTTCCCGCCTCGGCCGCGCGTCGCCGCCGAGAAGCTCGTGGTGTTTGGCTGGGGCCCTGCGACCGACCTCGACGAGGCGGCGTGCGAGCGGGCCATTCGGCGCATCGTGATAGCCCTCGTAGGCCTAGGCGCGAAGCGCACGGTCCTCGAGCTCCCGGGCCGCGCGCGCGGCCTCTGCGATCCCGAGCAGGCCGCCAGCCTCCTCTTCCGGGTGACCGAGGAGCACGCCGCCGATCTCTCCGTGCTGCTCGTCGAGGACGAGCCCGGCCGCAAGCGCTTCGCCCTCCGCTTCGAGGAGGAGAAGAAGCGAGCGCGGCGCGTGCTCTGAGCCTCCCGGCCGGAATCGAGAGCCCGGCGCTGAGCCGGGCTCTCCTTCCTCCCTGCCCCGGCGTCTTCAGGCCGGGGAAAGCTCAGGCGGCTTTGGCGGGTTGCATGACCTGCAAGTGCTGCTGGGGCACGGCGTAGCCGGCCTTGCCGAGCTCGTTGCGAATGGCCGCGTTCGTCTCGAAGTACACCTGCCAGTAGTGGTCGTTGTGGCAGTAGGGGCGAACCGAGAGCACCGGCCCTGCCAGCGTGAAGGTCACGATGTTCACCTCGGGCGCCGGCGACGAGGCCACGTTGGGGATCTTGGAGAGGGCCTCCTTCAGGATCTCGATCGCCTTCGTGGTGTCGCCCGTGTGGTCGAGCTGGGCCGTGAGCTCCACGCGGCGCACCTTGTTGGCGGTGTAGTTCTTGATGGTGTCACCGAACACCTTCGAGTTGCCGATGAGCGTGGCGACGTTGTCCATGGTGTTGATCTTGGTGACGAAGAGGCCCACCTCTTCCACGGTGCCGGTGACACCGCCGGCCTCGACGAAATCGCCGACCTTGAACGGCCGCAGGACGACCAGGAACGCGCCCGCGGCGAAGTGCGCGAGGAGGCCCGACCAGGCCATCCCGATGGCGACGCCCGCCGCGCCGAGCAGCGCCGCGAAGGTGGTCGTCTGCACGCCCAGATAGCCAAGCACGCCGAGCGCGAGCGCGATCTTGAGCATCGCCGTGAGCGCCGCAGAGATGTAGGTGGTGAGTGTCTCCTCTACCTTGCGCGCCTTCAGCGACTTGCCCACGATCTTGTCGACGAAGGCTATGAGCCAGACGCCTACGATCCACATGAGAAGGGCGGCGATGAGCTTCAGGCCAATCTCGAACGCGCTGGCCTTGGCCATCGCCACGAGATCGCTGCCTGCCTTCGTCGCGCCATCGATCGTCTCGGGAAGAATCACGGGTCACCTCCACACGCAAGAAGTTGAGCGAAGCCGCCATCCTCCCAAGGGGGCGGCTCCGCGGCCAACTTCCGCGCGTGTCGCGACGGAACGCGCGAGCGAGTGAGCGCGACGTGGGCGACGGTCAGGGTGCGCCGAGGGACTTCAGCTTCGCGACGAGCGCGTCCGCCGGCTGCCCGAGCCCCTCGAGCTCTGCCACGGCGACTCCGCCGCGATCGAGCAGCACGATCTTCGTGGAGTGGCTGAACTCGCCCTTCTCGATCTTCCTGTATTGTACACCGAGCACGGCCGACAGCTCGCGCGCCGAGGACTCGTTCGCGGCGACGAAGCGCCAGACCTGCGGCTCGATCTTGTGCTTCTGGTTCAGGGCCGCGAGCGCCGCGGGGGTGTCGCGCTCGGCGTCGAAGCTCACCATGAGCACGCGCGTGTCGGCGCGGCGCGCTGGCTCCACGGCCTCGAGGACGTTCTTGATGTCGCGGGTGAGGGTGGGGCACGCCGCCGGGCACGTGCCGTAGAACATGGCGATGAGCACCGGGTGTCCGCGGAACAGCTCGAGGGGGATCGTGGCGCCGGTGTGGTCGACCATGGCGGGCTTCAGCACGTAGATGGACTCGCCCGAGATGGCGGTCTGCGAAGGCGGATCCGCGGGTGCGCTCGCGGCGGGGGACGGCTCGGCAGCGGGCTTCGGTGGCTCGGACTTGCTGCACGCGAGCAGGCCCCCGAGGAGGAGCGCCCAGGGGAGGCGCGCGAGGCCGCCACGCCAAAAGGAGAGTTCTTGGTGCTTCATGGGGACCTCGGGGCTTCGTCGGCCGCGCACCGAAAGCCTAGATTGGGGCTCGTGTAGGCGCCGCGCAGCGCGGCACGGAAGGCCATTCGCATGAACGTGGAGTACTTGGTCTTGTCGGCGCCCGTGAGGGTGCCGCCACCACAGACGAAGGCCTCGTCGGTGCGTCGCCCGTCGGACACGACGCGGTTGTTGAAGTCGCCGACCCACTCCCAAATGAGGCCGTGGAGGTCGTGGACTCCCCAGAAGTTCGCCTTGCCCGCCATGACCGGGCCGAGGCGCGTGGGGGTAGGCTGCCCGTACCACGCGAGGATGACTCGCTCGCGGTTCGGGTCGGCGGTAGGGGCCGGCTCGGTCTCGCTCGCGCGCGCCGCGAGCTCCCACTCCGACTCGGTGGGGAGCCTCGCCCCGCGGGCCTCGCAGTAGGCCTTCGCGGTAAACCAGCTCACGCGGACGACGGGGGCGGTGGGCGCGGCGTCGGGGCCGAGCGTGACGGCGTTCTCCCAGTGGCTGAGGTAGCCCGCGTCGACGAACAGCCTGGGCGGCACGCCACGCTGCCACCGCCGCTCCGCGCGCACGAACGTGAGGTACTGCGCGTTGGTGACCGGCCCGCGGTCGAGGAAGAACCGCTTCACCTTCTCCGGCGCCTGCTCTGACTTCGGCGGGTCGATGAGCTTGAGCTCGCCCGGCCCCACGGCCACCATCCCGGAGGGCGGGCGAGCCGCCGGAGGCACGGCGCGCGCAGGCGCCGCCACGAAGAGCGCCCCGAAGCCCACGAGCCCGCACGCGGCCAGCGGGGCGAGGCTTCGTCGGTGGCGCGGCGGGTGGATGTGGGGGCTCATTCGGGGCTCAGGGGAGGGGGGAGTGCGACTCGTCATGCCATGGGGAACGTAGGTCGGCGCGCGGGCGCGCGAAAGTGCGCGCTCACAGGCGCCGCGACGAAGGCTGCGCGCTCGGCGCGTCGGCCTTGTCGGACAGCTCTCCGGTCAGCACCGGCAGCACGATCTTGAGGAGCACGAGCAGCACGAGCCCGCCGAACGCCCAGAGCCCCGCGGAGATCTTCCACTCGGCCACGCTCGGCGTGTATTCGACCAGCTCGTGGAGGGTGCTCGGCACGAAGCCGGGGACGATGAGCCCCATCCCCTTCTCGATCCACACGCCGCCGAACGCCGCGCCGCAGCCGGCGAGGAGCACCCGAGGGTCCTTGCGGCTCGCGGGGAGGTGGACGAGCACCGCGGAGGTGATGTTGAGGAACACGGCGGTCCAGATCCACGGGACGAGCGCGTGGTGACCGTGGAGCCCAAAGAAGAGGTAGCGCGACGCCGTCGTGTGCGCGCCGCCCGTGTAGAACTCGGTGAACTGCTCGGAGCCGAACATGAAGAGGTTCAGCAGGATGGTGACGCGGAGCACACTGGAGAGCAGCTTCACCGGGCCATCGCCGAATCGGAACGAGGGGACCGTGGCCCGCACCCCGTGGAGCAGGGCGATGACGAACGCCGGGCCCGTGATGAAGGCCGAGGCGATGAAGCGCGGCGCGAGGAGCGCCGAGTTCCAGAAGGGGCGCCCGCCGAGCCCGGCGTACAGGAACGCGGTCACCGAGTGAATGGAGATCGCCCACCCGATGGAGAGGAAGACGAAGGGCAGATACCAGCGCTTCTGCGGGCGCCGCCCGAGGTACTTCATGTAGACGAGATACCCGCAAATGTGCAGGTTCAGCGCGAGATATCCGTTGAGTGCGATGACGTCCCAGGTGAGCATCGAGATGGGCCAGTTGAACCGCCCCACCCCCGGGATGATGTGCCAGAAACGATCGGGGCGCCCCATGTCGGCCACGATGAACCCTGTACACACCAGAATGGCGGCGATGGCCAGGACCTCGCCCAGCAGCACGACGTCGTGCATCTCGTCGTCGTCGTAGAGATACGCGGGAATGACCATCATCACCGCGCCCGCGGCGAGGCCGACCGCGAACGTGAAATTGGCGATGTAAAGCCCCCATGACACGTGGTCGGACATGTTGGTCCGGATCATGCCGTCGGCGAGCTGGTGCGACCACGCGTTGGCCCCGACCAGCATCACCGCGGTGAGGACGGTCATGGCCGCGTAGTAGGCGAAGCTCCCCTCGAAGGCGAGGCGGACCACCCGCCAGAGGAACCGCGGATAGCTGAGCACGGGGGCGATGTCGGGGGCTTTCACGGTCGTACCCTTCTCAGCTGTCGAAGAAGTAGAAGAAGCGCGGGCGAGTGCCGAGCTCCTCCTTCAGGATGAAGACGCGCTTGTGCTCGAGCACCCAACGGATCTCGCTCTTCGGGTCGAGCATGTTGCCGAAAACGCGGGCACCCGTGGGGCAGGCCTCGAGGCACGCGGGGAGCTGGCCTTGGCGGGTGCGGTGCAGGCAGAACGTGCACTTCTCGACCACTCCCTGAGGGCGAATGCGGTTCGAGAGCAAGCCCTGGTTGGGGTTGATCTCGTCGGCGGGCACCTCGGGCTTGGTCCAGTTGAAGCGCCGGGCGTGGTAAGGGCACGCCGCCTCGCAGTAGCGGCAGCCGATACACCAGTTGTAGTCGACGACGACGATGCCGTCCTTCTCCTTCCACGTGGCCTGCACGGGGCACACCTTCACACAGGGTGCGTTGTCGCACTGCTGGCACTGCACCGGCATGTAGTACTTGCCGGGGGCGGGCACGGCGTGGTCGTAGTGCGCGTTCCCCTTCTCGAGATCGAAGCTGCCTTGCTCCATCTCGAGGACGCGAATGTAGGAGTTGTTCGTGGCGCGGTCGTGGTTGTTCTCGTGGTGGCAGGCCTCGGCGCACTTCCGACAGCCGATGCACACGCTGAGGTTCAGCGCGTAGCCGAACTCGACGTTCTCCATCGGCTTGAAGTCCTGAATGTGGACCTCCTTGCCATAGGCCTTCTTGGTCTCACCTTCGAGTCGCGTGATGAGCGCCGCGAGGTCGGCCTTGGAGAGCTCCTTGTAGTGCTTCTGCAGGAACTGATCGAGCGTGAGGTCTCGCGTGAACTCGCGGAGCGGCGCCATCGCGTAGGCGAAGGCCGACGCCCCGAGCGTGGCCCCGAGCACCTTGAGGGAGCGGCGCTTGGCTTTATCCATGGCTCGCCTCGCCGATCGTGCGGTCTCTCGGCGGGAGCACCGGACGCGAGGGTTGGTACTTCGGCACGTGAGGGTCGTGGCAGTCGACGCAGTGGTTGCGGAGCCTCCCGCCGCGCGACAGGTCCCAATAGCCGTTCATTCCGCCGTGGACTCCGCGCTGGTAGTCGCTGTGCTTCTTCCCGTGACACTGCGCGCAGAGCGTCATGGTGTCGCGGGTGGGGAGGACCGTGCCGTCGGCCAAGCGGAGGCGAGGCTCACCGCCGCCGGACGGCAAGTGGCAGCTCGGGCACGCGAGCTTGCCGTGGTCGACCACGAGGCCGTTGTGGAACTCGCGCAGGTCGGAGGCCTGCTCCGGGAAGGGCGCGCCGGCGTCGCGCACCCCGTGGCAGGTCACGCAGGCGACGCGGAGCTCGCGCCCGTGGGCGTCGAGCTTGCCGGTCTCGATGGAGGTGAGCTTGGGCGGCTCGTGGACGACGATCGGGCCGGTCGCGGACGCCGCCGGAGCGGGCGCGAACGTGAGAGGCTCATCGCGGCCGCACGCGGCGACCCAGACAGTGGACGCGGCGAGCGTCACGGCGGCCACGAGACGATGGGAGGCAACAGAGAGCACGCCGCCGACGACGCACGACCCGTGCCAGCGCGTTCCGGGGCGTTTGCGCGGGCGCCGCCTGGCCTTCGCGCAAACTATTCGCGAGGGCTGCGGGGACTGCGCCGCGCGCGCGGCGGCCTGCGGAATCGGAGGCTGAGTCTGTGCGGCGGGCGCGCGCCGCGACGTCGGCGCGGAACTTGCTGAAGGGCGGGCATGCCGATCGCTTCTGTGATCATTTCCACCGTCCCTGACCGCGAGCTGCGGTGCCGCGCGTTGGCCGCGCTGCTCACGGAGCCCCGCGTCGAGCTCGGCGAGGCGCAGGGCGACTACCTGCCCGCCGTGCTCGACACCGGCACGGCCGAGGAGGGCGAAGAGCTCGTCTCCGACCTGCTGAAGACCGCGGGGATCCTCCGCGTCGACGTCGTCAGCATTCATTTCGAGGACACGGCGCCGGGCTCGGCCGCGGCCGCGGGAGGTGTGTAATGGAGCGCCGAACATTCCTGAAGCAAGCCGCGCTCGCCAGCGCCGTGGCAGCCGCCGCCCGGCTCCTCCGCGGGGGCACGGCTCACGCCGAGGGGCCGCCGCCCGCGCCTGGCGCTGGCCCCGGCCCTGGCCCCAGCCTCCCGCAGGTGGTGGACGGCGTGAAGTGGGACAAGGCCCCGTGCCGCTTCTGCGGGACCGGCTGTCACGTGCAGGTCGGGGTCAAGGGCGGCAAGGTCGTGCAGATCCAGGGCGATCCTCGCGCCGACGTCAACAAGGGCCTCCTCTGCGTGAAGGGCTATCACGTGGGGCTCGCCCTCTACGGCCAAGATCGCCTGCGGACGCCGCTCCTCCGCAAGAATGGCAAACAGGAGCCCATCACCTGGGACCAGGCGATCGAGATCATCGCCAAGCGCGCGCAGAAGAACCCCGCAGGGTTCGCGATTTACGGCAGCGGACAGTGGACCATCCCCGAGGGGTACGCCGCGGCGAAGCTCATCAAGGCGGGGCTCGGCCACAACCAGCTCGAGGCCAACGCGCGCTTGTGCATGTCGTCGGCCGTCACCGGGTTCCTCGCCGCTTACGGGGTGGACGAGCCCGCGGGGTGCTACGAGGATCTCGACAAGTGCGACGTGCTCATCACGTGGGGCAACAACCCCGCGGAGATGCACCCGGTGCTGTTCTCGCGGTTCATCGATCGGCGAAACCGCGGCGAGCGCGTCACGTTCATCGACATGGCGACGCGACGCACGCGGAGCAGTCAGTTCGCGGACAAATCGATCCGCTTTCGACCGCAGACCGATCTCGCCCTGGCGAACGGCATCGCGCACCTCCTGCTGGAGAAGGGCACGTACGACAAGGAGTTCGTCGAGAAGCACTGCGCGTTCCGCGCGCCCGACGAAGCGAAGACCCTGCTCGGGAAGGCCATCACGCTCGACGAGTACAAGCGTCAGATGGCCGAGTACACCCCGGAGAAGGTCGAGGCGATCACGGGCGTGAGCGCGGCCGACGTGCGGTATCTGGCCGACCTCTTCGGGCGGCGCGACGTGCGCATCACGAGCATCTGGTGCATGGGAATGAACCAGCACACGCGCGGCACGGCGATCAACACGCTGGTGCACGGTGTCCACCTCCTGAGTGGCCACTTCGGCAAGCCGGGCGACGCGCCCACGAGCCTGACCGGCCAGCCCTCGGCGTGCGGTACCGTGCGCGAGGTGGGCACCCTCTGCCACCTGCTGCCCGGCGGCATGAACGTGACGAAGCCCGAAGACCGCAAAGAGGCCGAGCACCACTGGAACGTCCCCGAGGGGCGCATCTCGGCGAAGCCTGGCTATCACACGGTGGAGATGTTCAAGCGCTTCTCCACGCCGAAGGACAAGGGCGGAGACATCGACACGCTGTGGGTGCAGACCACGAACCCCGGACAGTCGCTGCCCAACGTGCACGCGCTGTTCGAGCCGAGCCGCAAGCTCGACGACAAGTTCCTCATCGCGTCCGACGTGTACCCCACGGCCACCACCCGAGCGGCCGACCTGGTGCTGCCGGCGGCGCTCTGGATAGAGAAGCACGGAATGTTCGGCAACTCGGAGCGCCGCACGCAGCAGTGGTTCCGCATGGTGGACGCCCCCGGCGACGCGCGGTGCGATCTGTGGCAGCTCATCGCCGTGGCGAAGAAGCTCCGCGACCTCGGCCACGCCGGAATGAACGACAAGGACGGGAAGTTCCTGTTCCACGTCGAGAAGGGCGGCAAGGAGATCCCCATCTGGGATCACAAGCACTTCTACGACGTGAACGTCGACGAGGCCATGTTCGAGGAGTACCGCCGCTTCTCGACGGGGCACCACAAGGACCTCGCGCCCTACTCGGAGTACGTGGCCAGTCGAGGCCTGCGGTGGCCGGTGGTGAAGCAGCCCGACGGCACCTGGCGCGAGACGCGCTTCCGCTTCGCGGAGCACGACGATCCGTACGTGCAGAAGGGGAAGGGCATTCAGTTCTACCACTCCACCACGAAGGACGACCGGGCCCAGATCTGGTTCCACCCGTACGAGGCGCCGCCGGAGTCGCCTGACGCGGAATACCCCTTCTGGCTGTGCACCGGGCGCGTGCTCGAGCACTGGCACACGGGCACGATGACCATGCGCATCCCGCAGCTCCAGCGGGCCATGCCGCAGTCGTACGTGGAGATGAGCCGTGAGGACGCCGCCAAGATGGGCATTCAGGACGGCGAGATCGTGGTCGTGGAGAGTCGCCGCGGAAAGGTCGAGCTGCCCGTCTGGATCGACGGGCGAGGCGCGCCCCCGAACGGCACGCTGTTCGTTCCCTTCTTCGACGAGCGGATCATGATCAACGAGGTGACGCTCGACGCGCACGACCCGTTCTCGAAGCAGCCTGACTACAAGAAGTGCTCGGCGCGCGTGCGCAGGCGGGCGCGGCCATGAGCGAGAAGCCGAGGCGGACCGCGGAGGACGAGGGCGACCGTCGCGAGCCCGAGCCCGCGCCCGCGCGCCGCTCGTGGCACGTGATCGGGCTCTTGGCGCTCGGGGCCTCGGCGGCGGGCTTCTTCACGGGCATCGCGAAGGAGGCGCGCACTGTGCCCGGGCGGCCTGCGGACGACCCCGCGGCCATCGCGCCCACGCCCGGCTATTCTGACCTCCGCACCACACGCCGCGGGCCAAACGCGAGGCTCTACGCGAAGGCCTTCGACCGATTCGAGGACAAGCTCCCGAAGACGACGGACGTGGTGCCTCCGCAGACCGCCGAGGAGCGGGCGCGCGTGCTCGAGGCCCGCGGGGCGCTGCGCGCCTACGACGGCGCGCCGCCGATCATCCCTCACGCCGTCGCGGGGTCCAGCACGACCGAGTGCCTCACCTGCCACGAGAAGGGGGCCGTCGTCGCGGGGCGGCGCGCTCCGGCGATGAGCCACGAGCGCTTCGAGAGCTGCACTCAGTGCCACGCGGCCGCGAGCGGCCCGCCGTCGCCCCCACCGCCCCCGCTCACCCAGAGCACCTTCGTCGGCGCCTCGCCCGTCGCGAGCGGCGAACGCGCGTGGAAGGGCGCGCCTCCGACCATCCCCCACGCGACCCGAATGCGGGGCCAATGCGGGAGCTGCCACGGGGTCGCGGGGGCGCTCGGCATGCGGTCGACGCACCCGTGGCGCGAGAGCTGCACGCAGTGCCACACACCCTCGGCGGCCCTCGACGGGCGCGCCTCCACGCTCCCGCCCGTGGGCGGCGCCGCGCCCGCTGCGCGCGGAGCGGCCCCATGACCGCGAAGCTGAGTCGACGCTCGTTGTTCGACGCGTTCCGCCCGCCCGAGGCGAGGCCGGCCCCGGTCGAGCGCGCGCCTGGCTTCTCGCTCGACGCGTTCTACGCGCGGCGAGGGGCCGCGGAGGCGCCGCCGCCCTCGCCGCTCCGGCCCGGTCTGCCCGAGGTCGCGACTACGCGCGTGGGCCTCGGCCCGAGGCGCGCGCCGGGGGGCGGCGGACTCCACGCCTTGGCGATCCCCGAGGGCGGAAAGGTGCGGCTGCGGGCCCACGCCTGCCTCGCGCTCACGGGCTCGTTCTGCTCCACCTGCTCGGAGCGGTGCCCGGTGCCGGGAGCCATCCTCGTGGAGGCCGGTCGCCCGCGAGTCGACGAGCAGGTCTGCACCGGGTGCGGAGTGTGCGTGGGCGTGTGCCCCGCGCCCATCAACGGCTTCGACATCGTGCTCCCTCGGGCGGAGGTGCGGGGTGGCGCCTGAGCTCGGGGCGGGGGCCGGCTCCGAGGAGCTGGAGTTGCCGCCGGTGCAGATGGCCGACCTCGACGAGGCGACCGTGCGCGCGCTCTTCACCGACGTGGAGCTCCTCGGGCAGCACGTGTCCGTCACGCTCAAGCACGGGGCGGAGCGCTACGTGAGCGAGGGGACCACCCCGGTCGGCGACGCGCTCGGCGCGCTGCTCGCGGGCCTCGCGCTGGGAGTGCAGCTCCGGTACGAGCACCAGGGTGTCGGGTATCTCGATACGGTCATGCGCGGCCCCTCGGGCTACCGGCTCGTGCGTATGCAGCACACCGCGTAGGGTTCGAGCGGCCGCCTGTGGTCGGCGACGCGCTGAACGGCCACTTAGCAGCCCGTTGATTTACTCCCGTCGGCCCGTCGCCGCCGCATCCCGACCGCCGTCGTTGCGATCCTGCGGTGCGTGCTCACCTAGAAACGCCCACCTGGAACGCGCTCCGCGCGCTCCACGGATCGCGCCTTGGCGGGCCGGGCGCGGACGACGCCGGGCCTCGGTCCGTAAATCAACAGGCTGTTAGTGGCAGTCGCGATCGGCAGCTCCTCCCTCGCAGAGAGGTCGCCGCTCGCGACGATAGGGCACGATCGACATACCGTTTTCGAGAAGCCTCGATCCCACGTGCGGGGTTTGGCGATTCCCGCCCGGCGCCACGGAGGCAAGTGCTACCGTGGTGGTTCCTCGTGACCACGCCGCCCGCCCACGACGTGTCGCCGTCGCCGTCGACCGCGCAGGAAGAGCGCACGTCGTTCGGCGAGCTCGCGTGGCTCTTTTTCCGCCTCGGAGCGACGTCGTTCGGTGGCCCCGCGGCCCACGTGGCGATGATGCATGACGAGGTCGTCCGCCGCCGCGGATGGCTGAGCGACGAGCGCTTCCTCGACCTCGTGTCCGCGACGAACCTCATCCCGGGGCCGAACTCGACCGAGCTGGCGATCCACGTCGGCTGGGAGCGGCGAAGGGGCGCGGGGCTCGTGGTGGCCGGCGTGGCGTTCATCGCCCCCGCCATGTGGCTCACGGCGGCGTGCGGCTACGCCTACGTGCGCTACGGCGCGCTGCCCGCCGCGGGATGGATCCTCTACGGCGTCAAACCGGTGATCCTGGGGGTGGTCGTGCAGGCCATCGCGGGGCTCGCGCCCAAGGCGGCGACGACGACGCGCCTGCGGGCGATAGGCGTGCTCGCAGGGGTGCTCGCGGCCGTCGGGGTGCACGAGCTCGCGGTGCTCCTCGGTGCGGGGCTCGCTTCGGTCGCGACCGCCCCGCGGCGACGCGCGTCACCTGCGGACGAGGCGCATTCGCTCGGCCCGCTCGCGCCCCTCTCCGGCGCCGTCGCCGCGACGGGCGCCGCGCAGCTCGTGACGCTGCCGTCGATGTTCTGGGTGTTCCTCAAGACCGGCTCGGTGCTGTTCGGGAGCGGCTACGTCCTCGTGGCCTTCCTCCGCTCGGACCTCGTCCAGCGGCTCCACTGGCTCACGGAGGCCCAGCTCATCGACGCCGTCGCCGTGGGCCAGATCACGCCCGGGCCGGTGTTCACGACGGCGACGTTCGTGGGCTATGTGCTCGCGGGGCCCTCGGGGAGCGCTGGTCGCCACCGTCGGCATCTTCCTACCGGCCTTCGTGTTCGTCGCGCTCAGCGGGCCGCTCGTGCCCCGGCTGCGCGCCTCGGCGCGCGCCGGCGCCTTTCTCGACGGCGTCAACGTGGCGTCCCTCGCCCTGATGGTGGTGGTGACCGCCCAGCTCGCGCGCGCGGCCATCGTCGATCTCCCCGCCCTCGCACTCGCCCTCGTCGCGGCCGGGACGCTCCTGCGATTCAAGAAGCTCAACGCGACGTGGCTCGTGCTGGGCGGCGCGGTCGCGGGGTTCGCCGTGAGCTGGGCGCGCCCGTAGCCCAGCGGGCGAGGCTCACGGCAGGCACACCTTGCGGTTCTCCTTGCCGCCGCCGGTCGAGCGGCAGCCGAGCGCCTGCGACGCGAAGCTCTTGCAGTAGGCGTCCTCTTTGGCGCCGGTGTCGAAGAAGACGGGGCCGACGGCGGCGATCCCCGCCGCGACGTCGCCCGGCTCGCAGCTGAGAAAGCACATCTTCTTTCCGGTCGACTCGAAGGGAGCGCACACCTGCCTGAGGCCGGTCTTGCACTCGCCCGGCGCGGCGCAGCAGTCGGCGTCGGAGTCGCAGAGATGCGTGCAGTATCCATTGGTGACCCGATCGAGACACTGAACGTCACCCTTGAGCGCGCCGCCGTCCCCGCTGGCGAGGCCGGGGTAGCAGTCGGCAGGCGAGCGACACGCCTGCCCGGTCTGCTCCGGGGGGCGCGCGGCGTCGGCGGCCGCGTCGGCCAGCGTCGGATCCGTGGTGGTGCTGCTGCAGGCGACGAGCGCGGCGACGGTGGAGGCGAGCGCGAGGGCGCGTGCGAGAGGAGGAGTCATTCAGCTAGACTGGTCACAAGCGCGGGCTCTGTCGACTGGTCACCCCACCTTCCCCCGGACACAACGGTGACCACCGGCCTGGCACTTCTGCGAGATTTCCCTTCACGAGCGCGAGCACCCGGAGGGCGCCAAGGATCTTCAAGGCGCGACCTCGCCTTCCGCGCCTTCGTCGCCCACCTCCAGGTTGTCGCGGGAGCCTAACCGCAGACCGAACGACGCGCCCGCGACCAGAGCACCGCGCCCACGAGCGCGGCGAGCGCGAGCGCGTTCGAAAGGCCGCCCGCCTGCCGCAGCGCGAGCTCCCCGGTCGCGTCCCCGAGGAGCCTCGCGACGAGCCCGCCGTGCAGCAGCGCGAGCGGCGCGTAGAGGATCGGGTGGAACGGCACTTCCACGCGCGCGACCGCGGGCAAGATGATCGGAGCGTGTGCGAAGACCATCGAGAGCACGAAGCCGACGAACACGGCGTGGAGGACCGCGTCGTAGTGAGGGCCTGCGCCGGGCAGCCCGATCGCGGTGAGCGCGAGCCCCGCGATCAAGAGCCAGAAGGCGCCCAGCAGCACACCGATGGCGGCGTACCGAGCGAGCCCGGGCTGCCGGATCGTGCGCCGCGCGAGATCGAAGCGCAGCTCCCACGCGGCCGCCAGGGCCAGCGGCGGCCCGAGCGGCCGGGCCCCGAGCCAAGGCGAGACGAGCGCGCCGACGGCGAGCAGCGCGAGCACCCACGAGAGGCCCACGAGGGCGTGGGTGGCCCACCGCGGGGTCGGCGCGAGGCGTGAGAGCTCGAGGCGCTCGGAGACGATCGTGAGGGCGAAGAAGACAATCCACGAGGGCACGAGCGCAGGCACCGTGCGCCCCGCCACCGCCCCGAGCGCGCCGGCCTCGAGCACGCCGGATCCGAGCAACATGAGCCACGTAAAGGGCGCGGACTGGCGGCGCACGATAGCGGCGTTCAGCGCGACGAGCGCGGTGGCCGCCGCGAGCGAGGCGAGGGCGCCGCCGCGGGGGAGCCCGAGCCCGGTGAGCCACGCGCCCGCGACGCCGAGCGCCGGCGCCGCGTAGCCCCAGCGCGCGCCATACGCGACCGCGCGCTCGAGCGCGATCACTGTCCCGAAGACCCCCATCACGAGCAGCGGACCGTGCGCCATGACCCTCGAGGCTCCGAAGGGCACGGCGAAGCCGAGCCTCGCGAGGCCGGCCAGCAGCCCGAGCAGCGCCATCGCGGCGGTCGCGACGAGCAGGGCGCGACGCGCGCGTGGGCTCGACGGGCGCGGCGGCGCGGCGCGCATAGGGACGACCGGGCTCACCGCGGCACGCGGCTCACGCGGGCCACCCGAGCTGCTCGCGCGCCCTCGGCGACATGCGCTCGGGGCCCCACGGAGGCTCCCACACGAGCGACACCGTGACCTCGCCCACGCCGTCGAGTGCGCCGAGTCGCTCTTCGGCGTCGCGCACGATCTGCTCTCCGAGCGGGCACGCCGCGGTGGTCATGGTGAGCGAGACGCGCACGGCAGAGCCCTCGACGGTGACGTCGTAGACGAGCCCGAGGGCCACGACGTCGATGCCAAGCTCGGGATCGATGACGCCCTCGAGGGCCAATAGGGCGCGGCTCCGTAGCGACTCCAGCTCAGTCATCGCCGACAACCTAGCATTACTGCGGGCGGTTCCCTCTCGCCACGCAGTTCGCTGCGCGAACGGCGTCGTGCTGAGACTGCCAAAGCGCTTGATGACCGAGAAGGGTGGCCACGTCCCAGCAGCCGCAAGGATGCTCAGGCTGTCGGGTCTCGCTTCCTGAAGAGGCGCAGCAGGCTGGGCGTGCTCCAGTCGGCGAAGAGCCCCTCGTAGGAGGGCGGAGGATCACCCCCGAAGCCGTTGTAGGTCACGAGGTAGCTTCCGGGCCGAGTGTCCTCGAGGAACGCCTCGACCGCGGACACGTCGCGGCGGTAGCGGGCGTCGCTGAGCTCCACCACCGCGTCGAGCTGATCGGGGCGGCCGAAGAGGTTCTCGCCGAAGGGGTTGTAGAGATAATACGCGTCCGCCTCCGGCACGGGGCGCTCCCCGAAGGCGCCGTGGGAGAACGTCACGCGATCGCCGACGCCGAACGTGTCGGCGAGCGCGCGGGCCGCGCCCACGAGGGCCGGCCGGTGCTCGAGACCTGCGAAACGGCAGCGCGTCGCGAGCGCGCCAGCGACGCAGAACTTCCCGGTCCCCGAGCCAATGTCGACCACACTGGACACCCTAAGATCTCGGAACCATGAGGAAATTCGCGCAACGACGGCCAGCGGAGTCCAGAAGTAAGGGGAGACGCCCTGGTGGACCGAAGGCAGGAAACGATCAAAGTCGGCGTCGGGCGGGATCTCACCCCGCCGCAGCGCGGCGCCGACGCACGCGGCGCGCGCGCCTTCCGCGAGCCCTGACCGAACAGCGAGCTCGACGCCCGCGGACGGAGGTTGCGTTGGGGTCTCTCGATCCTCGCGGGACGGCTGCTTTGGCACGTGGGACCGCTAGCCCGGCCAGCGCGCGATCGAGCCCAGATCGTGGACGTCGCTGAAGCCCGCGCTCCGAAGCACCTTGGCGGCGCTCGCCGAGCGAACGCCGCTCGCGCAGTAGACCACGATGGCCTTGTCCTTCTCGCCGAGCTCCGCGGAGTCGGCTGCGAACCTCCCCCACGGGGATGTTGACGGAACCCTTGATGTGACCGCCGGAGTACTCGCCAGGGCTGCGCACGTCGACGAGCCGAGCGCCCGCGTCGACGAGGGCTCGCGCCTTGTCCGGGGCGACCTTCCCAAGGAACGCGCGACTCAGCTGCCACGCGAGGAGCGCGCCAATACCCACGGTGACGACGGTCTGAGCATCCATAGTTCTCTTCGAGCCAGGACGGGGGGAGAAGGGTTCGTTGGGTTCCCTCTCCCCCCTCCCCGCTGCCCTACTTCACGTAGAGCTGCGCGGCGGCGATTCCGGCGCCGCGCGTGGCGGTGATGACGAATTTCGCCTGCACCGGGAACGGGATGATCGCGAGCTTCACGCAGTTTCCCTTGCCGCCGAGCGACGCCTGCGCGCCTTGGGTGGTGTCACGACCGAGCTGCGGGCTCTGGCCGGGGATGGGGGTCGTCGCGACCATGGTGATGTCGACCTCCTGGATGCCCGCGCCGACGGCGACCACCGTGTAGCACTTGCCCGGCTGGATGGTCATGGGCTGCTCGAGGCTCTGCCCTTGCTGGAACTGGCCCGCGATCATGTTCCCCTCGCGTTGCATGCCGGGAGCCTCGGTGTTCGCGAAGGCCATGAGCGGGACCGTGGCAGGTGCCGCCAGGTTGGGGTCGATCACCGTCGCCGAGCCCCCTGGAGCGCCTCCGCCCCCACCCGCTGGGGCTGGCGCGGGGAAGCCGGGGATCGGGAACGGAAGGCCCGGGACTCCGGGCTGCGCGGGCTGCTCAGGCGCGGGCTGCCCTGGCTGCGGCGGCACGCCCGGCTGCGGCGGCACGCCCGGCTGCGGCGGATACCCCGGCTGCTGCGGCGGATACCCCGGCTGCTGCGGCGGATACCCCGGCTGCTGCGGCGCGTACCCCGGCTGCTGCGGCGCGTACCCCGGCTGCTGCGGCGCGTACCCCGGCTGCTGCGGCGCGTACCCCGGCTGCTGCGGCGCGTACCCCGGCTGCTGGGGCTGCACGGCTTGCTGCTGGGGCTGCGACGGCGGACACCCCGCGCCGACGAGCGAGAAGCCGACGAGCGCGGCGAAGGAAGCGAGGCGGGAAAATGAGTTCAAGGTCGAGCTCCTCGTGGTGGCTAGCGCGTCCTGCATGCGCCAGCGCGAGGAGTGTACGACGGATGCCGGGCGGACTGAAGCCCGCCCGCGCGCGACGCCCGTGGTCGTCTCGTCGCCTACTTCTTGGGCTTGCTCGGTACCTTGGCGACCTTGGAGAACTTCAGGGTCATGCGGTCGCTCTCGCCGATGGCTTCGTACTTCGCCCGATCGACCTCTTTGAGCGTGAGCGTGGGGGGGAGTGTCCACACCCCCTCCGCGTAGTCTTTCGTGTCCCTGGGGTTGGCGTTCACCTCCGACTTGCCGGCGAACTTGAACCCGGCGGCCTCGACGCGCTCGATGACCCACGCCTCGGGCAGATACCCATGCTTCGAGGTCTCTTCGACCTTGGCGCCGGCCTTCGCACGGTGTTGCTCGATGCCGAGCGTGCCGCCCATCTTGAGGGCCTTGTGGATCTGGGCGAGCCACGCGTCGAGCTTGCCGTTGTTCTGCATGCCGTGCAGCCCGCGCATGACGAGCGCGAGGTCGACCTTGCCGTCGAGGTCGAGCCGCGGTGACGCGCCGTCGAGCAGCGCGATCTCGGCCTTGCCGAAGACCTCGGGCGACTTGTCGAGAAAGAGCTTGAACCTGTGCCCGTAGAACGTGCTGCGTTGATCGGCCGGACCGTTCGGATCGGTGCTCGTGACGATGAGCTTGCCCTGCGCCGCCACGATGGGCGCGAGGATCTCCGTGTACCATCCCTCACCGGGGCCGTACTCGAGCACCGTCTGGCGCGGTGTCAGCCCGAAGAACGCGAGCGTCTCGGCGGGGTGCCGCTGGGCGTCGCGCGCGACGTTGCGCGGCCCGCGGTGCTTGCTCGCGAGCACGGCAGTGAGCGCCGCCTTGAGGTTCGCGTGGCGTCGCTCGGCGACGGCCTTCGCCGCCGCGCGGAGCTCGGGGGTCCACCGCTCGAGCTCGGTCTTCGCGTCGGCGTCGGCCTGCGCCCAGTCGGCCTTCAGCCGCACGAGCGCCTCGGCCTTCTTCTTCTCCTCGGCGCTGGGCTCGGGGGCCTTCTCCTGCTCCGCGACCCCCGCGTCCACCGGCGCGGCCTTCATCGGCGGCGGGGCGGGCGCGACCGGCGGCGGCGCGACGACCGGCTCGGCGCCACACGCCAGAGGAGAGAGCCCGAGCGCAAGCGCGGCGGCCAGCGAGACGGGACGGCGAGGCCAGGGTGAGCGAGAGATCTGTTGCGAGCGCACGGCGGAGCGGAGACGGTGCATGCGGCCCTGGATAGGGCGCCTCGCGCGGGCGCGCAAGGGGCGCGGGCGGCGCGCTGTTTATTGCAGGTTACATCTTTCCGGAGCCGGCCGCGAGCTGCTTGAGCTCCGCGACCAGGAGCAGCGCCTCGATGGGCGTGAGCGCGTCCGGATCGACGGCGGCGAGGCGCGCGGCCACCGCGCTCGGGGGCGCGACGACAGGCCGTGGCGCGCCGGACGCGAGAGGCGCGAGAGGCGCGAGAGGCGCGAGAGGCGCCGCCGCTCCAGGTGAACGTGAGGGAGTCACCTCGGCGACCGCGCGGGGCGAGAAGAGGCCGAGCTGCTCGCGCGCAGCGTCCGGCTCCGCGGGCGGATCCACCGCCGCGGGGGAGGCCTCGACGCGGGACGATGCGCCCACGCCCGCTCGCGCGCCAGCGGCCCTCGGCGCCTCACCTCGTGTCTCGAGGCCGTCCAGGATCGCCCGCGCGCGCCGGAGCACGCTCTCGGGCAGGCCGGCCAACCGCGCGCAGGCCACGCCGTAGCTGCGCGACGCGGCGCCCTCGCCGACCTTGTGAAAGAAGACGATGTCTCCGTCGTGCTCACGCGCCGACACCGAGCGGTTGGCGCACCCCGGCTGGCCGTCGCCCAGCGCGGTGAGCTCATGGTAGTGCGTGGCGAAGAGGGCGCGACAGCGCACCGCCTCGGCGAGGTGCTCGGCCACGGCCCACGCGATGGAGAGCCCGTCGTAGGTGCTCGTCCCGCGCCCGATCTCGTCGAGGATGACGAGAGAGCGGCGCGTCGCGCGGAGGAGCACGTTCGCGGTCTCCTTCATCTCGACCATGAACGTGCTCTCGCCCTTCGACAGATTGTCGCTCGCGCCGACCCGCGTGAGGATCCGGTCCACGAGGCCGACGCGCGCCGCCGCCGCCGGCACGAACCCGCCCATCTGCGCGAGGATGACCGCCAGCGCGACCTGGCGCATGAAGGTCGACTTCCCGGCCATGTTCGGCCCGCTGACCAGCCAGAGGCGCGCGTCGCGCGCGTCGTCCGCGGCGTCGAGCGACACGTCGTTCGGGACGAAGGCGCCCGCGGCGGCGAGCCGCTCGACCACGGGGTGCCTCCCGTCGACGAGCGAGAGCGCGAGCCCGTGGTCGACCAGCGGGCGCACGTAGTCGCGAGAGTGGGCGACCTCGGCGAGGGCGGAAGCGACGTCCCACTCCGCGAGCGACCGCGCGGCGTCGCGCAGCTCGGCGTCGTGGGCGGCGAGGGCCGCGAGCAGCGCGGCGAAGAGCTCGGTCTCTCTCGAGGTGACGCGCGAGGTGGCGTGCGCGACCTTGTCGGAGAGCTCGTCGAGCTCGTCGCACGTGTAGCGCTCGCCCGTGGCGACGGTCTGCTTCCGACGCCAGGACCGCGGCGCCTTCGCGACGTGGGTCTTCGTTAGCTCGATGTACCAGCCGAACACGCGCGTGTAGCGGAGCTTGAGGCTGCTTATCTGGGTCTCGACGCGGAGGCGCCCCTCGAGCTCGACCAAGAGCCCCTGCCCGCCCTGCGCCAGGGCGCGCGCCTCGTCGAGCTCGGCGTCGTAGCCCTCGCGCAGCACGTCGCCATCGCCCGCCTTCGCGCCCGGCTCGTCGGCGAGCGCCCGAGCGAGCAGCTGCCTCGCGCCCTCGCAGGCCCCTGGCGCTCGCGCCACACCGGTCGCGCCGCCTAGCGCCCGCACCGTGGCGACGCTTCGCTCCATTTCATGTATAATACATGGCATCTCCGCGAGGGACCGTCCGAGAAGGACGAGATCTCGCGGCAGCGCGCGGCCGGTGAGCACCCGCACCGCGAGCCGCTCGAGGTCCGCGACCCGCGCGAGTCGGGCGCGCACCTCGGCGCGAAGACCCGGGTTCGTCACGAAGAGCTCGACGCCCTCGTGGCGCGCGCGGATGGTCGGCAGGTGCGCGCTGGGCGCGAGCACGCGGGCGCGCAGGAGCCGCGCGCCCATCGCGGTCTTGGTCGCGTCGATCTCCGCGAGGAGCGAGCCGCGCGCCTCGCCGTCGGTCGCACGGACGAGCTCGAGGTGCTCCTGGGTCGAGGCGTCGAGCACGAGCGTGTCGTCGGAGACGCGCGACGCGAGGCGCTCCACGGGGAGCCGCCTGCCGGGCTCGCACGCCTCGGCGTAACGCACGACGCGCGCGGCGGCGCGCCTCGCGAGCTCCGACGCCCCCGCGTCGCCAGCGCCGACGAGGTGGCGGAGGGCCGCGTCCACTTCGGCGATCTCGAGCTCTGCGAGGCTCGGGCGACGCGGCAGCTTCGGCCGCTGCTGTGCGAGGCGACCGTCGAGCGCCTCGCACCCCGGGCCGAGGAGCACCTCGCGGGGCTCGAGCCGCGTGAGCTCCGAGAGTGCGCCCCCGACGTGGGCCACGTCGCTCGCCGACAGCTCGCCCGTGGAGCCGTCGTACGCGGCGACGCCGTAGCGCTCGCGCTCGCCCTCGCCTTCGCGCTCGACCGCGACGACGTACGCGTTGCTCCCGCCCTCGAGCGCCGCGTCGTCGAAGACCAGCGCTGGGGTGACGACCCGCACGACCTCGCGCGGCACGATGCCCTTGACGGTCTGGGGATCCGCCATCTGCTCGCAGAGCGCGACGCGATACCCAAGCTCGGTGAGGCGCTGGATGTACGAGCTCGCCGCGTGGTGGGGCACGCCCGCCATCGGCACCTCGTCCTCGGCGTTCTTGTTGCGGCTCGTCAGCGTGAGATCGAGCGCGCGCGCGGCGACGACGGCGTCTTCGAAGAACAACTCGTAGAAGTCGCCGAGGCGGAAGAACAGGAGGGCGTCGGGGTGAGCCGCCTTCGCCCCGAGGTACTGCCGCATGAGCGGCGTCTGCGACGCATCCTTCGCCTTGGCCACGACCCTAGCTAGCCCGTTCAGAAGAAGCTCGTCCGCGACAGCGTGACTGTGCGCAGGTCGAAGAGCACGAGCCCCTGTGACGCGCCGTCGATGATCGCGATCTGGCCGAGCGGCTCGACGTAGCGCATCGCCCGCGGGTTCACCGCGACGCTCGTGCTCGAGAGGTTCGCGGTCAGCGCGGTGAACTGCCCACGCGTCGAGTAGCGGAAGAACGTGTCGCGAGCCGGCTCGAGGTCGCGGAACACGCCCTTCGCCTGGGTCTCGACGCCGTTCCACGCCACGAACGAGAACATCGGGTTGCGCATGGCCAGGGGGCTGTTTCGGCCGGGGGCGGCGCCGGGCGTCACGCCAGCGAACGGCACGGCAGGCGAGCGGCTCGACAGGAGCTGATCGCGCGCGTCGCACGACTGGACACATCGGTCCCCGGCGCCACGCTTCACGTGGTGAAGGAACTGCACCGAGGAGCGCGCGTTCGCGCCCTTCGTGATCCACTGGTTGCTCGCGCGCACGCGGAGCTTCCACTGGCTGTGGAAGCAGCACTGAGCGAGCGCGAGCGGGCGCTGGTTGCTCACCTCGGGAGGGACCACGCGGCGAATGCCCACTTCGGGGCCGTCGAGCGGGGTGAAGAAGCGCGAGACGACCAGCCTACCGTCGAAGGCTTCGAGGATGGGGAGGTGCCGGTTGGCGTTCGCCTTCGGCGTGGTCGTGACCTTCGGATCGGGCTCGAAATCGCCATCGAAGAAGGCGTTGCAGGTCGCGAAGCGCGCCGTCGCGGTGCCGTTCGCCAGCTCTTCGGGCCAGCAGGCCTGGTTCTCGAGCCAGTAGGGATCGGTCGGCGGGAGCAGATCGTCGGTGATCTCGACGTAGTCGGTCATGCGCCGGTCGAGCAGCGGGATCGCGGGCAGCTTGGCGGCCGCGAGGGCGGCCGAGACAGCCCGCGCGCGCTCGGTCCCGAGGGTGAGGTCCTCGACGCCGCGGGCGCAGAGCTGGGCGGCGGGTGCCGCGAGGGTGAGGCTACGGAAGCCATCGCCGCTCGCCACCGTGGCGACGACGCCGTCGAGCGTGGGGATGACGCCCTCGTACACCGTGGCCCACTCTTGATCGACGTGCACGGTGGGGTCCTCGTACGAGAACCGCACGTTGGAGCGAACGTCGGTCGCCGTGTCGCCCGTAGGCAGCGCAGGGAGCACGCCGGTGTTGCGGTTGTCCTTCAGGGCGCCGGCGTTCGGGGCGAGCGGGTCGGAGAGCGAGCCGGGGTCAGCGACCTCGGTGCTGGTCGGCAGAAGCTTTGGATTGGCCTCGCTGCCGGAGCCCACCGTGGAGAGCTGCGCGTTCAGCGCGCTGAAGAGCTGCGGCTGGCCGGCGAGCAGCGGCGCGTGATTTCCGCCCGTGCCGCCCCGGTTCAACCTGAACAGCGAGCGCACGCGGTTCGGCGCGCTCACCGGGAAGAACGCCTCGAGCGTGACGGGCGAGGTCGTGTCGACGTCGGCCGCGAAGGCCGTAGGCGCGTGGTACGGGTCGCGGCTGCCGGCCACCGCGGGCTCCTGCGGCGTGGTCGCGCTCACGGGGAAGCTCGCCATGGGGTCGGGGCGGCGGCACGGCGCGTCCCAGTCGTCCACGTCGACCGTGACGATCTGGCCGTTGGTGAGCGTAACGAACGCGAAGACGCCGCGGAGCCGCCCGGGCCCGATGCCCGCGGCGAAGCTCGGGCGCAGGAACCCGCCCGGATCGCTGAACGGGCCCTGGCCTACCCCGATGGCGGGGTTCGGGTTGCAGAGCGCGCCCGTCGAGGGGGCGTTGCCCCGCTGCTGGGGCAGCTCGTAACGAGCGAACTGCACCGCCACGGCCGGGGCGCCGAACTGCACCCGGTCGGTCGGCGCGAACGGGTTCGACTGCGGATGCGGCCGGGTGAGCGGCACGCGCGGCGAGGCGTCGTCGGTCACGTCGTAGACGAGCACCGAGCCCTGCTTGTCGTCGATCGCGTAGAGAAATCGCTTGTAGTCTCGCGTCTCTGGGCTGATCGCGAGGTCCTTCACCGTCACGAGGCGCGAGGGCTCCGACAGGCTGGACGTGAGCAGCGGGGGCAGCTCGCGCGGGGCGCTCGGGTTCGACAGATCGATGACGTGGATGAGCGGGAGCGCGGCGTCGCCCACGTAGAGGCGCGTGCCGTCGCGCACGAAGCCCGTGGGGGTCGCCTTGCCCAGCGGCTCGGCGTACTGGACGACGGGCGCGGGGGGCGCCGGCGAGGCGAGGCACGAGGCCGAGAACGGCAACGGCTCGACGGCGGACTGTCCAGGCGGGAACGCGCCGGGGTCGGGGAGCGGCGGAGCGGCCGCGCGGTACTTCACGCCGTCGTCCCAGGCGGGCCCCTTGGGCACGGTCGGCGGCACGAGCGACGCGCCGCCGAGCTCGACCACACCGACCACCGGACACGGCGCGAGCGAGCCGGGCTCGACGCGCGGGCCGTCGTCTAGGCCAGGCGCGAGGCCAACGTTGAGCAGCCCCGCGCCGCGCAGGAACGGCTTCACGTCGAGCGTGACGATCTTGGCGGACCCCTTCGCGCCGGCGCCGCCGGGCAGCAGCACGGCGACCTGGTAGGCGTACGGGTCCCGCTCGCCTTCCGCGCCGAGCCCCTCCTTCTTGATGACGGCGACCGACGTCGGCGCGTCAGGGAGGCTGCAGGCCGGCCAGGTCGAGAGCGTCGTGTGCGGCGGCTCGATCTGCTTGTCGAGGCCCTGACGAACCACGCCGGCGGTGTCGCCGAGGATGCGGTGGGACGCGATGGCGTAGAGCGCCGGCTTGTTCGCCTCGCCCGACGTCACGAACGAGAGCAGCCCGTCGGGGGTGGTGGCGATGTCGCGCGGCAGGGCCCCTACCGTGAGGAAGTTCACGCCGGGCGCCGTGTAGTCGTGGTCGACGACGGAACCGGCCGTGAGGTCCGCGACGGCCAACTCGCCGCGCGTCGTCTGAGTGACGAGCGCGTAGAGGTGGAACGGCAGGAAGTCGGCGCCGCCCGTGCTCGCGGCCTCGGCCGAGGCCGGCGTGCACTTCGAGAGCGCCACCGGCGCAGGCGCGACGAAGCCCGCGTTCGCGGTGCCGTCGCGCACCTGCATGCAGACGAAGTCGACCTTCTCGGGCCGCTCGAACGAGCGCACCGGGTTGTTCGGCGGTGTCTGCGCGCAGCTCGCGAGCGCGCCGGTGAGACCGAGGCCCGCAGGGACCCCGAGCGCCAGCAGCGCGAAGAGACGCCCCGCCGGGCCGCGCCGCGCGCTCACTTGACCCCCTTCGGCAGGGTGGGCTCGCCGAGCGAGAAGACCACGTGCCCGAAGGTGTCTTTGCGGGCGAGCGAGTTGTCGAGGTCGAGCACCTGAACGAACGAGTTCGTGAAGCTCGCCACGTAAGCGAACCGGTACTGGCGCAGCCCTCTTCCCGGCTCGCGCGGGTCGAAGGGGACCTCCACCCGGCGCGCCACGTCGTTCATGTCGAACGGGTCGAACGCGAGCGCGAACGGCCCCGCGCCGACGCGGATCACGTTGTCGAGCCGGCGCGTATCGGGGTCGATGACGAAGACCGTGGAGGCGTCGAAGCAGACGACGAATACGCGCAGCGCGTAGCGCCCGTCGCCGTCGACGATGGGCGCGAGGAACACCTTCGACGGGCCCGCCGTCAGCGGCACCGAGTCGAAGAACGTGAGCTTCTCGGGGTCGTAGGCCTCGGTCGACGCCGCGCCCACGTCGGACCCTAGCTCGCCCACCAGGAGCGCCGCCGGGGTACGATTCGTGAGGAATACACGGAGCGGCTTCCGCGCGCAGGCGGTGAGGTCCCGCGCGACGTCTTGGGCGGTCCGCGGGGGCACCGCCGCCGGATCGGCCGGCCTCACGCGGGCCTTGCACGCCAACCGCGGGGTGGGGTCGAGCGCGATGCCGCGCGAGTCGGTGCCGCCGGCAGACGCCGCGAGCGGATACGCGCGCTCTCGCGCGAGGAACGGGCGGTTCAGCGACGACGACGTGCCGCCCGCCTCGTCGGTGTAATGCCGCAGGAGGGAGAGCTCCGCGACCGCGCGGCTCGTCCCGATGTAAGCCGGGCGCGGCCGGGTGGCGGGGGTGAAGCCCTCGGGATCGTAGGGCACGCTGGCCACGCCGACGCCGCCCGTGCGCAGGTTGTCGACGATGAACTGCACGCTCGGCGCCGAGATGCGCGTCGCGTCGCTGCCGCTGTCGTAGGAGAGGCCGGTCGAGAGGAGCGTGGCCTTCGTGTCGTTCTGGTGGGTCACGACGAGCGCGCTGCCGTCGTCGCTCTGGGCGAGGCCGAACGGCTCGCCGGGGAGCCTGAGCCCGCGAGAGTTCTTTGGCTCCGCCTCGGGGGTCGTGCCGGTCGCGTGAGCCCCGTCGCAGCGGCCCTCTACACGCGTGCCGCAGTCGATACGGAAGGGCGCGAACGCCGCCAGCGCGGCGTCACGCTGGTTCGGATCGAAGGTCTCGCTCGGTGGGCGCTCCGCGACGTCGTGCGCTACGTCGGCCCACAAGATGGACGCGGACCCGCGCAGGGGCGCGAACAGGCGATCTTTCGCGCGCGCCGGCGCCGGCCCGGTGAGGCCCACCGGTGGCACGAGCGCCCTCGTGTCGAGGCTGACCTGGAGGTCGGTGCCGAACGCGCCGATGACCACGGCGTCGCGGACGTAGTGGCTCGTGCGCATCGGCGGAGCGCAGGTCTGGCCTAGAGGCAGCCTCGTGCCGTCCGGGCGGAGGTCGACGAGCTCGCCGTCTTTGCACGTCGGGGTGCGCCCGTCCGGCAGGATGGGCGCCGGGCGTATCAGGGGCAGCGCCGGGTCGAACGGGTTCTCGATCGTGAGGAGCGTGTGCTTGCGGATGAGCCGTAGATCGTACGACTGGAGCGTGCCGCCGCTGTACTGCAGGTCGAAGTCCGAGTTCAGCGCGTAGAGCACGTTGCCGCCGTGCGACACGGCGAGGCCAACCGGAAAATAGAGGCTGTCGAGGGGGGGGGGCGTGCCGTTCCCCGTCGAGTAGCAGTCGGTGAGGCCTGGGCACAGGGCGAGCACAGCCGCGGCGAACCAGCGCGGGAAACTTGACTGTTTCCGAGGCTTTAGGCCCGCACTGTGCCGAGCGCTGGGGGGGGGTCGCGTCATCTCCGCCGGGAATCTAGTTCGTCGCCCCCTCGACTTCAATCGAGTCGAGCGGCGTTGGCAGGGAGCCCGGTCGCGCCCCTGCTACGCTCTCCTTGTGCGACGCCTGCTCTCCCTGCTCCCCCGGCGCTCTCCGCGCGCCCTCGTCCCCCCGCTCCTCGCCCTCGCGCTCGGCCCCGCGCTGTTCGCCGCGTGCGGCTCCGATCCTCCGCCCGCGCCCGAGGCGACGCCCGACGCGAGCGCCCCGACCGACGGGTCGAGCACGCCCACCCCGCCCGAGGCCGCGGCCCCGGACGCGAGCGACGCCGCCCCTGGGCCGCGGGTCGAGGTGCGCGGAGGCGAGCTCGTCATCGACGGTCGGCCCACGGTGCTCTACGGCGGGGAGGTCCCGTACTTCCGCGTGCGCGACAAGGCGTTCGACGCGGCCAAGACCCAAGCCCTCTGGGCGGACACCTTCGCAAAGATGAAGGCCGCCCACATGAACCTCGTGACGACCTATTTCCCGTGGGACTACCACGCCCCGCGGGCCGGCGAGTGGAGCTTCACGGGCGCGCGCGACGTCGGCCGCTTCCTCGACGCGGCGTGCGCGGCGGGCATGAAGGTCGTCGCGAAGCCGGGGCCCCTCATCACGGCGGAGTGGCCGAAGGGCTTCGGCACGTTCGGCGCTGTCCCTGCGTGGTGGAAGGCCGCGCACCCGCGCAGCCTCATCCAGAAGGCGAGCGGCGAGACCTACAATTTCAGCCCCACGGGCGACGCCTCGCAGACCCAGCCCACGTATCTCGATCCCGACTACCTCGCCGCGGTGGCCGACTGGTACGACCACATCGTCCCGCTCATCAAGCCCTTCGTCGCGTCGCGCTGCGTGGTCGCGGTGCAGGTCGACAACGAGACGAACCAGTACTGGGCGAACCGCTTCGGCGACGTCGACTACAGCGCGGTCTCGATCAAGCACTACCAGGCGCTCCTCGCGAAGCGCTACGTGACCATCGCCGCCCTTAACGCCGCCTACGGCGCGCGCTACGCGAGCTTCGCGGCGGTCACGCCCCCATCCGCCGCGCCCTCCGACCCGAACGACAACCTCGCGGCCCGCGACTGGTACGACGCGGGTCAGGCGTACTCGCTCGAGTACCTGTCGACGCTCCGCCGCATGCTCGAGGCGCGCGGCCTCCGCGAGCCCGAGGTCATGTTCTTCACGAACGACTCGCCGTTCGGGATCCCCCTGCGCACGGTGCTCTTGCACGACGGCGCCGTGAAGAACCAGGTCGGCCTCGCGGGCGCAGATCTTTACCCGAAGCAGTTCCCAACCAACGGCGAGATCGCCGATCAGCCGTTCCAGGTCGACTACTTCACCAAGCTCTTCGGCGAGAACGGCAAGCTCTACACGAAAGATGCGGCGGCGGCCCCGCGCTACGCCTTCGGCGCCGAGCTGCAGGGAGGGTTCTACTCTTTCCCGCTCGGCATCAAGCCGAACGTCACGCCCGAGGCGACAGACCAGCTCCTCGCGAAGGCGTTCGGCCACGGCATGAAGGGCGGCAGCTTCTACGTGCTCCGGGGCGGCTTCAACCTCGACGACTCGTCGTACGACTTCCAGGGCGCGATCGGCCCGGACGGCGAGCTCCGCCCCCGCTACGAGGTCATGAAGCGCTGGGGGCGCCTGCTCTCCGACCACGAGGCCGCGCTCTCCGCCAGCGACGAGGTCGAGGACGCGGTCACGCTCCTCCAAGACAGCGCCTACGCCGTGCCGCAGGCGGGCACCATGGACGACCACCCGTCGCTGCACGCCAACGAGAACCCTGGTGTGTTCGGCTGGCTCATGACCGCGGGGTTCAACGCGAAGGTCGCGGACGTCGCCCGAGCCAATCTATCGGGGCAGAAAGCCGCGCTGTTCCTGCTGCCCGAGCTCGTCGACGACGCCTCGGCCGACAAACTGGTCGCGTTCCACGCCGGCGGCGGCGCGCTCATCACGCTGCTCGACCCAGGCTCGCGCAACCTCGCCGGGGTCCGCTCGCCGTCGGTGCAGCGGCTGGCCGCGCTGTTCGACGCGCAGCCGAGCGGGAGCTACACGTGGCCGGGGCTGGGGCTTCGCTCCGGCGAGGCGAACCAGAAGCTCCCGGGCGCGACGGGCACCACCCGCACGTACTGGTACGAGAAGTTCTTCACGCCCGCGCCCGGCGCCACGCCGCTCGTCGTCGAGCGCACGCAGCCGTTCGGCGCGGACGGCAAGGTCATCGCGTTCTCCCGCGGAGGGTCTGGCGCGCCACGGGCGCTGCTCGGCGCCCACTTCGCGACGATCTTCAACCAGGACGCCTACTACCGCGCCGACGACGCCGATCTCGACCGCAAGCGCGCCCTCGCGCGGGGCCTGATGGGCCTCGCGGGCGTGGGGCCCGCGGTGCGCGCGACGGGCCTCCGCGAGGAGGTGTGGGCGAGGCGGTCGGGAGGGGCGAACCCGAAGCTCTTCTTGTTCGTGGTGAGCGGGCACGGCGCGGGGACCGTGCACCTCGAGCTGGTCGACGGCTCGAGGCTCGGGCTCGCGGCGATCACGACGTACGAGGTCACCGATGCGCTCCGCGGCGGCCCTGCCGTGACGCGCACCGGCTCCGAGCTCCTCGCCCGAGGGCTGGACGTGGCGCTGCCGGCCTTGGGGACCACGGCGCTGGTGCTCACGCAGAAGTGATCCCCCCGGGCCCGCCTACGCGGCGCACGGGGGAGGTCAGGGCGGGGTCACAGGTCCAGGATGATGACCCCGCGGCGGGGCTCGTCGTCCGAGGGACGCTCGACCGTGCGGGGGCGCGGCCGGGGCAAGGGGATTTCGACGACGGGCTGCTCGTAGGAGGCCCGTTCGTCGGCTTCGCGCTTTCGGATTTGCTCGATGATGAAGGGAGGGAGCATGGGGGCCTCCAACCGGAGCGGAAAAAAAGGGAGGAGCCGGCGGTGAGTGCGAGGTTCTTGAAACCTAAGGCTACACTCCCCCGGTAGCAATGGCCAACCCTGCACCAATCGTCGGCGCGCTGGAGGCGCCCTCAGAGCCGTGCGAACCGCGTCGCTGCGCCCCCACGAGTCCAACCCCGGCGCGGCCGCGCGGGGACCGCGCGCGCCTCGCAGCGGGCGCAGGAGCCTATCGATTTCGCCGCCTTGCGCGCGCGGCGGCCCTCGCGGCCATGGTCGCGCTAGGCCTCTCTGGGCCCCGGTTCGCGCACGCCGAACCGTTCGCGCTCACGGGCGCAGACTGGGAGGGCTGCGCCGAGCTCGTGCGGTTGGCGCGCGCGGAGCTGGGGACCGACCACGTCGTGGTCTCCAACCGCGTCGACCTCGGCAGCCTCGACCCGCGCGACGCCGTGCTCATGCTCCACCCCGAGCGAGGCGTGGACTCGGGCGAGCTCGCGAAGTTCATGAAGGCGGGCGGCCGCGTGCTCTTGCTCGACGACTTCGGCAAGGGAGACGGGCTCTTGCAGCACTTCGGGATGGCGCGCATCCCCCTGCCGGCGGCCCCCGCCGAGTCGCTCCGACAGAACCCGCACCTCGCCCTCGCCGAGCCCGCGAGCCCGCACCCGATCGTGGCTGACGTCCACCGCGTGGTGACGAACCACGCGACGGGCATACGGCACCCTGATCTCTCCCCGGTGCTCAAGGTGCGGCCAGCCGATCCCGACGCCCCTGACGTGCCGGTGGCGGTGGCGGGCGCGGTGGGCAAGGGGCGCCTCCTCGTCATCGCCGATCCGTCCATCGTGATGAACTCGATGCTGCGGTACGCGGGGAACAAGGCGCTCGCGCGGGGCCTCGCGCGGTACGCGCTCGAGGACGACACCTGGGGTCCGCGGGGCGGCCGGCTCATCATCGTGTCTGGCGCCTTCACCTCGGAGGGGCACTTCGGCGGCGACGACTCACGCGTCGCGAGCGCGCTCGACGCCCTCCGCGAGCTGACTCGGGAGCTGCGAACCCAAGGGATGCCGCCAGCGATGGCCTTCTCCCTCGCGATCGGCGCGGGCCTCGCGCTGCTCGTGTGGGTGGCCCGACGCGCCGCCAAGCTCCACCGCGTCCAGGTGCCTCGCTTCACGCGGCGTGTGCCCACCGTCGCGCACGGCGGCGTCGCCGGACACGCGGCCGTCGTCTCCTCGAAGCACGCCTCCCGCGTCCTCGGAATGCTGGAGCTGAAGCACGCGCTGGAAGAGGAGCTGTGCCAGGCGCTCGACCTCGACGCGCTGCCGCCCCAGACCGAGCTCGTACGGGCCGTGGAGCGCGACGGGCTGCTCGACGCGCAAGGGCTCGCCGTGCTCCGGCGAGTTCTGCTAAAAATGGCGACCGTGGAGACGCTGATCCTCGCGCGGCGCGGGCCCACCCCGCCGCCCTACAAGGACCGCGAGCTCGTGGAGGCGGCGACCGACGTGAAGCGCATCGTGGAAGACGTGGAGAGAAACCGGGCGGCGCGCCGCGCGGGGCCCGCATGACCCAGCTCACGGCCCCCGAGGCCGCCGGCGCGCGCGAGCGCGTCGAGGAGCTCCGCAGGGAGGTCATGCGGGTGTACGTGGGCTCCAGCCGCGGGCCCGACATGATGCTCGTCGCGATCCTCGCGCGGGGCCACGTGCTGCTCGAGGGCGTGCCCGGCGTCGCGAAGACCACGCTCGTGAAGGCGTTCGCCGCCGCGCTCGGGTGCTCGTCGCGGCGCATCCAGTTCACGCCGGACCTGCTCCCCGCCGACATCACGGGCACCTACGTGCTCTCGCCTCGCGACGGCACCTTCTCGCTCCGGGCGGGGCCCATCTTCGCCAACGTCGTGCTCGCCGACGAGATCAACCGCGCTCCGGCCAAGACCCAGTCGGCGCTGCTCGAGGCCATGCAAGAGCGGCAGGTCACCATCGAGGGCGATCGCTTCGAGCTGCCCGCGCCGTTCCTCGTGCTCGCGACCCAGAACCCCATCGATCTCGAGGGCACCTACCCGCTCCCCGAGGCCCAGGTCGACCGCTTCCTCGTGCGTGTGCCGGTGGGCTACCCCACCGCCCGCGAGGAGGCCCACATGCTGAAGATCCACGGCATCGACCCGCCCGTGGTTCGGCCCATCATGAAGGCCGAAGACGTGCTCCGCCTCCAGCACATCGCGGCGCGCGTCCACGTGGAGGACGACCTCCTCGACTACTGCGTCGCGCTTGGTCACTTCACCCGCTCGCACCCCAAAGTGGCCCTGGGCGCGAGCCCCCGCGCCACGCTGGCGCTCGCCCAGGCCTCGAAGGCGAAGGCGCTCATGGACAGCCGCGCGTACGTGGTGCCTGAGGACGTGCGCGCGGTCGCCTCCGCGGTGCTCGCGCACCGGCTCGTGCTCACCGCCGAGCTCGAGGGCGACGGGCGCGCGCGCGATCAGATCGTCGAGGAAGCGCTCTCCAAGGTCGGCTACCGGCGCGGGGTGCGCCCCGCCTGACCGCCGCCCATGGCGTGGGCCGCGCGACGTACGCAACGCTATGCAGCTCTACCCCACACGCTCCGCGTTCCACGTCGCGCTCGCGGGCGCGGCCCTCGTCACCGTCGGCGTCGCGGCGCGTGAGCCCGCGCTCGCGGCGTTCGGCGGCGCGATGGTGCTCGCGGTAGCCCTCGGCCGTGTGCTCGCGCAGGCCACGGTCGCCCGCATCCGCTCGTCCGGCTTCGAGATGGTCTGGACCACCACGCGACGCGTGACCCGGCTCGGTCGTGGCGGAGAGCTCATCCTCGAGGCGGAGCTGCGCAACCGCGGCGCCGACGACGCGAGGGCGGTGAACCTGCGGGCGCTCTGCTCGAGTCTGCTCGAGGCGAGGGTCGAGCCCGCGGAAATCGAGCTGCCGGCGGGCTCGAAGGTGCGCGTGGACGTCCACGTGAAGGCGAACCGCGTCGGGCGCTGGGGCGTGCACGGCGTGGCCCTCGAGGTGCGCGGGACGCCGCTGGGCGGTGAGGGGCTCTACGAAGTGCCGCTGCTGTTCGCGAACCCGCACGGGCTCGAGGTGCTTCCACCGCGCCTGCTCACCGCCATCGAATCGCCCCGGGGCGGACGATCGCGCGCCTTGGCCTCGCGCGGCCTCGCGGGCGACGGCCGCGGCGAGAGCGACGAGCTGCGCGAGCTGCGCGACCACGTGCCGGGCGACGCGTTCAAGCGCATCGCGTGGAAGGCCAGCGCGCGCCGACGGAAGCTCGTCGTGCGCGAAATGGAGCGCGAAGAGCGCGACGTCGTGTGGCTCGTGCTCGACGCCTCGGTGGAGCTCTGGGCGGGTGAGCCCGGCACGGCGCCGCTCGATCACGCCGTCGACGCGGTGGGCGCGCTCGCGGCGCGCCACCTGGCCCGCGGTGACCTGGTCGGCCTCGGCGTGGTCGCGTCGCGGACGCGGTCCTGGGTGACCGCCGACGAGGGCCCGAGCCAGCTCGCCAAGGTGGCGTCCTCGCTCGCCAGCGCCGCGAGCATGGTCGACAGCGACCGGAGCGAGGCCGACGAGCAGGAGGTCGCAGCCCGCGTGATGGAGCACGCGCGGCCCCTCGACGGCGGGGGCCTCGCCGACCTCCGCCGCGGCGACCTCGACGCGCTCGCGGCGCGGGCCGATTCGCTCCGCAGCCGCGCCCCGTTCGTCCCTCGCGCCCCGTTCGCGAAGACCGCGCGCGAACAGCGCTTGCGGCACTACTGCGCCGCGTTCGGTATCGAGCTGCCGCCTCGCGTCGACGGCGAGCGCGAGCAGACCGACGTCGCGTTCGGCCGTGCCCTCGAGGACCTCTTGACCGAGCGGCCCGCGCCCACCGTCGTGCACGTACTCGCGCAGGCGCCGGTGCCCGGCGGCGCGACCGAGCGCGCGCTCCTCGCCCTCAAGCGGCGCCGCGTCGCGGTGCTCTTCACCCTCCCCGAGTTCGACGCGAGCGTGCAGACCGCCCTCGCGTCGAACGACACCTCACGCCAGGTCGACCGCGTGTATGGCGGCCTCATCGGCGACGCCGTGCGCGCGCGCGTCCGGGCCTCGAAGCGCCGCGCCGAGCGGCAGCTCCGCCGGCTCGGCGTGAAGCTCCGCCCCGCGAAGGTGCGGGCAACGACCGACACGGCGGGCGAGCCCGCGTTGCCCGCGCCGCTCGGTGGACGGCGCGACACCTAAGGAGAGACCCGATGACGTCCGATCCGCGCGCGCTGCTCCGCCGTCACGGCCTGGCGCCCAAGAAGAGCTTTGGGCAGAACTTCCTCGTGAACGGGGGGGTGCTCCGACAAATCGCGGAGGCGTGCGTCCCCGAGGGCGAGCGCGGGCGGGCCGAGGTCGTCGAGATCGGCGCCGGAACCGGCGCGCTAACCGCCGCGCTGCTCGAGCGCGCCGCCCACGTGACAGCGATCGAGCGCGACCGAGAGCTCGTGCCTCTCCTGGAGGCCGAGCTCGCCCCCCAGCTCGCAGAAGGGCGCCTGCGGCTCGTCGAGGCGTCCGCGACGCACTCCGACCTCGAGGCGCTGCTGAGCGCCCTGGCCGCGCCGCGCGTGCTCTGCGGCAACCTGCCCTACCAGCTCACCGGGCAGCTCATCGAGCAGTCCGTGGGCCTCGCCTCGCTCCTCGTCCGCGCGGTGTTCATGGTGCAGGAGGAGGTCGCGGATCGCCTCGCCGCCGGGCCGGGCACCAAGACCTACGGCGCGCTCTCGGTGTTCACGCAGGCGCGGTTCGCCGTGCGACGCGTGGCGCGCGTGTCGCCGGGCTCGTTCTTCCCTCCGCCGCAGGTCACGAGCGCCGTGGTGTCGCTCACGCCGCACGCCGCGCCGCGCGCCGTCGAGGACGACGGCTTCCGCAGCGTCGTGAAGCTCGCGTTCGCGATGCGCCGCAAGACCCTCCGGAACGCGTGGGCTCCCCTCGGGGAGCCTCGCGTGATTCGCGCGAGCGAGCGCGCAGGCATCTCGCTCGCCGCGCGAGGAGAGACCCTCACCGTCGAGGAGTTCGCCCGCATGGCCGAGGCGCTCGCCGCCGAATAGATAGGACCTATTTTGGGGCTGCGGGCTTCTGCCGATTCACTCGGGCGCTGCCGCGCCAAGCTGCTTCAGCGCCGCGGCGGCGTCGGCGCGGTCGGGATCGCCGGTCGGCGCGTTCTGGAGGTAGAGCTTGTAGTTCTCGACGGCGTCGGCCTTCTTGCCGGTGGCCCTCTGGGTCTCGGCGGCCGCGAACGCCGCGGCGTAGAGCCAGCCCGGCCGCGGCTGGAGGGCGAGCGCCTCGTGCACGGCGAAGGCGAGGTTCACGGCGGCGTCCGCGCCCCTCCCCTTCGCCTTCAGGAGCTTGCCGTAGCGGTAGCGCCAGAAGGCCTGCTTCGGCATCGCGTTCGTCGCGACGGCCCACGCGGCGAGCGCGCCGGCGTCGTTGTTGTTGGTCTCGAAGACCTCGGCGAGAGCCGCGTGCGCCTCGATGCGGTTCGGCTTGAGCTCGAGCGCCTTGCGAAGATCGCGCTCGGCGTCCTTCACGGCGCCTAGCTTGAACTTCACGACCCCGCGCTGCCAGTAGGCGTCGGCGAGCGTGCTGTCGAGCGCCAGCGCGCGGTCGACCTCTTTCTCGGCGAGGCCGATGTCGGGCTGGGCAGCCTCGTTGGCCGCCCACGCCACGTAGAGGTGGTACTCGGCGCGGTTCGGATCGAGCTCGGCCGCGCGGCGTAGCCGCGGCATGGCCGCGGTGACTTGCAGGCCACCCTGGCGGAGGTACGCGCGGCCGAGGAAATGGTTGGCTTCGGCGCTGTTGGGCCGCTGCTCGTACACCTTCGCAAGCATCTTCTGCGCCTCGTCGCCCTGCCCGATGGCGACGTAGGCCGCGCCGACGCGCAGCATGAGGTCGAGGTCCTTCGGAGCCTTCGCCAGCGCCCCCTGGAACTGCTCGAGGGCCTTCTGCTCCTCTCCGGCCTCCTCGAACAGCATGCCGCGTTCGAGCGCGAGACCGGGGTAGTCCTTGTCGGCCGCGGCCACCTTCGAGAACTCGGCCGTCGCGAGGTCGAGCTTGCGCATCTTGCGGTAGGTCTGCCCGAGCCGGAAGCGAACTGCGCTGTCTTCCTTGGTCGAGAGCGCCTTCTCGTAGTGCGCGACGGCCTCGTCGAACTTGCCCTGCGACGCCAGCACATCGCCGAAAGCTCGGTGGAGCGCCGGGGTGTCGGCGAGCTTGGCCTTCGCCGCGTCGAGCTTCTTGAACGCCTCCGCGCCGCGCCCCTGCGATGCGAGGAGCGTGGCGAGCGCTGCGTAGGGCTCCACCCCGTTCTGGAGCTGAGGATCGACGAGCTCGATGGCGACGTTGTACTCGGTCTCGGCGACCGACTTGTTGCCGAGCGCCTCCTCGGCCTTGCCGAGCCAGAGCGAGACCGACATGTCGGACTTGTACGTGCTGCGCGCCGCGGTGAGCTGGGTCTTGGCCTCCTGAAGCCGCTCGAGCTTGACCTTGGTCTTGGCAGATCCGCAGATGGCGTCGATGTCCTCGGGGGAACGCTGGAGCGCGTCGTCGAAGCGCGCGAGGGCGTCCGTGTACCGACCGTCGGCGTAGAGCAGCTCGCCCTGACCGATCAACGCCGAGGCGTTGCGCGGGTCGAGCTTGCTCGCCTCATCGAACGCGGCGCGCGCGTCGGTCGCGCGGTTCGCTGCAAAATACACCCATCCGCGGAGCGCGAACGCGCGCGACAGCTCGGTGGGCGAGGCGTTCGCGCGCGCCGCCCCGTCGATCACCACCTTGAGGTCGCGGAGCGAGCTCGCCTCGTCTTGCTTCGTGTTCCAGACGAGGCGCACGCGAGCGAGCAGCGCGCCGACGTGCTCGGGGGAGGCGGCGACCGTCGCGTCCAGCGCGGCCTGCGCCTTCGCGCGGTCGTTCTTCATGAGGTACGCCCGCGCGAGGCCGTACTGCGCGCGCGGAGTCGTGCCTTGACCGGCCGCCGCGAACGCGGCGATGGCCGCGTCGGCATCTTTCGCGGCGAGCTCGAGCTCCCCGCGCACGTACTTCAGGTCGTCTTGGATCGGGTCTTGCGGATCCTTCCGACTCGCGGCGTCGAGGAGCGCGCGCGCCTCCGCGAAGTTGCCAGCGACGGCCTGCGAGGCGCCTTGGGCCGCCGTCAGGTACTGCGCGTCGCCCTTGGCGGGCACGAGCCCGAGGAGGTACGAGGCCTTGGCCGCGTGCTCGGGCACGACTCCAAACCGGAGCTCCACCGCGTATTCGGTGAAGGCCGCGTAGGTGGCGAGCTGGCGAGCGCGCGGGTTCTTCGACTGGAGGTCGACGAGCTGGGCCACCGCCTGCCGCGCGTCGCCGTACACGTCCTTCGCCAGGCTCGCGCGCGTCGTCTCGGAGGCCGTGGCCGCGGTCTTCTTCCACTCGCTGGAGTGCGCGGCGTCACTGATGGAGTGGTAGCCGAACGCCCCGTACGGCGTGGCCTGGAGAGCGACGCCGCCAAGCACGAAGGCCAAGATCGCACCGCCGATGATGCGCGGAGCCCTCGACGTGGGCCGCGCCGGTGCGCGCGACGTGCGCCCGCCACGGCGAGACTCGGCGCTCGGCTCGGGCCCGAGCCCGGGCGCGCCTTGACGCGTGGAGGTCGGGCCACCCACGAGCGACACGTTCGTGAGATCGGACTGGCCGCCGAGGTCGACCTCGCCAAACGTGACGCCCCCGGCCTGCCCGCTCGAGGAAGGCGCGGCGCCAAAAGCGCCTCCGCCTCCGAAAGCGTCCGGCGCGCCGCCGCCGAAGCCGCCGGGGCGCGAGCTGGTGCTGGGGAGCGCGCCGGACCCGTCGTAAAGGGGCAGGTCGGTCTGGCCGGGCAGGAGCGAGCCCTGCATCCCGGTGGCGGGCAGGTAGTTGCCCTGCGCGGCGGACGGCAGGTTGCCGTGAGCGGGGAGCAAGTTGTGCTGCCCCATGACCGCCGGGTAGCTCCCCTGGTTTGCGGGGAGATCGGTGCCCTGACCGGCCGGCAGCCCGACGCCACCCGACAGGCCCGGGAGATCGTTCATCAGGCCCGGCAGGTTCAGATCACCGAAATCGCCCGCGGGCGCGGGCAGCCCGGCGCCGCCGTACGCGGG